>JAYUJO010000263.1:0-3890 GCA_043765215.1 Rickettsiales bacterium
AGAATGCATTCAACTAATGACTATTTATCTCCAGTCATATACGAGGAATTGCAAATGTGCGCTTAGTACAATCTGTCCGGAAAACTGTTGACAGACCAAATTGACTTCATTTAATAAAGCTATGATATCAACTTCAAAGCGTTTAAATGTTGAACTCGATAGAAAAATTGATAAAGCAATTTCACCTTTTATAGATAATGAAGTTAGCAAAAATGTTAGTGGTTTAACAGAAAATAAGAGGCAAACTAAAAGAGATCGATCCAATACCAATAATGTAATAACAACAGCGATAGCTAGTGTTGATATAGATTTAGGCATTAAAGGAGATAATCTAAAAAAATTCTCAGCTAAGCTTAGTGAAGTTTTTAATGATGCAAAAAATGTTATGGTTGATCCATTAAGTAGTCAGTTGGCAATGTCTGAACTTGAAACAAAAATTGGTGGAGTTAATACAAATATCAAAAAAATGGTGGAAAATAGCTCAGTTTCATTAAAAACTAATGAAGTTGACCAACAAAAAACTCCTAAGAAAAAAATTCAGGCTAAAGGAAAATCGATGGAGCCTGAGCAATCAATGACTACTAAACAAAAGATAAATGATAAAACAATAGAAGAGCCTATCATTGATAAACCTAAAGTTGCTCCACCTCCTAAGCCTTTAAAAGGAAATTTCAAAGCACCTCCAAAACAGTTTACCATACCAAAATTTGAAACTGAAGTAAAAACCCTTAAGAGCGACGCTCCGCTTGAGTCTATCAATAATAAAGTTCAAGCTCCTGAAAAAAATAATGACAAATCAAAAACTTATGATTTTGAGATTCAGGATTCTAGAGAAGCTCAAGATCAGGATAAAAATAATAGTAAATCAAAAACCTCTATAAAGAGTTTGAAAAATAATCTTAATATCATAAAAGAAAATATAAGAAATTTTATTCCCGCTTTATCTAATAAAGATCAAAATGCTAAAACTCCAGATACTAAAGTAACTTCGATATCTCAACCTAGCGCTACCCCCCCGCCTAAAGGAACAAAACGAGGCAGGTCAACAACTATGTAATAATATTTCTTAATTATCGCCAATAATAGATAGTTTTTGCTTATCTATTATTGGGGTCAATTATTCTTCGTTATCACCCTTAACTAGTTCCAATATCTTTTTAAGCACGGGCGTGATACCAATATTTGCATAAGTTGAAATCGGGTAAATCACTTGTTTTGTATGATCCTCTAATAATTTAACTCTCTCTTTTACTTCTTCATCAGACAAAACATCAATCTTGTTAAGACAAATTATTTCTGTTTTACTTTTAAGTAATGGAGAATAAGACTCAAGTTCATGTCTGATGGTGATATAATCTTGAATAATATCTTCATTATTTGCATCAATAATATGAATTAGAGCGCCACAACGCTCAATATGTTTTAAGAAACGATCACCAAGACCTAATCCCTCATGAGCTCCCTCAATTAAGCCTGGAATATCGGCTAAAACAAATTCTTCATCACTGACATATACGACGCCAAGGCCTGGTTTTAAAGTAGTAAAATGATAATCTGCAATTTTAGGTTTAGCCGAGCTTGCCATTGATAAAAAAGTTGATTTCCCAACATTAGGTAGGCCAATTAAACCAGCATCAGAGAGTAGTTTTAATTTAAGAAAAATCTCCATTTCCTCACCAATTTCACCTTCCGTTCTTCGCGTTGGAGATTTATTAGTTGATGATTTAAAATGGGCATTACCAAGACCGCCCTTACCACCTTTTAAAATTTCAAATTCATCATAATCTTTATCAAAATCATAGATTAATAGCATACCATCATCTGAGAAAATTTGAGTACCTGTTGGCACTTCTAAAACCATTGATGGACGAGACTTTCCTGTTTTATTACGCCCCTTACCCTGTTCACCACTATCGGCAATAAACTCAGATTTAAAACGAAATTGAAGTAAAGTATTTGAATGGGGACTACTGCGAAAAATTACGCTGCCACCATTACCACCATCGCCACCATCAGGACCTCCCATATCAATAAATTTCTCACGGCGGAAACTGACTGAACCATTGCCACCATCACCAGATTTAATAAATATTCTTGCTTCATCAATAAATTGCATAATAATCGATTTTAACGTTATTTGAAAAAATTATTATAACAGTATCTTATAGATATGTCATTTAAAGAAATTTAAATTATTATAGAACCTACGTGGTGGCAAAAAAATATTTGTGCAAATAGAATAAATTTTTGTGATGCATCAAACATATTGTAAACTATAAAAAATTATTGTTTAATTATTATCATTATATTTCTATAATTATTGGCTCATAATAATGAGTTAATGATTCACTAGCATAAATTTAAAAACTATAATTAATTTTTAATGTTAATAGAGAATAAAAATGAAAACTGTAAATGAAATTGATGATGATATTAATCAATTAGTTGCTGCTCAAGATAATCCTTTTAAATACGCAGTTTTTAGTGGCGGTGGCGCTAAAGGAGCAATTTACTCTGGAGTGTATGAAGAGATGGTAAACTCTGGAGTGTTATCTAGCATTGAAGCTATTGCTGGAAGTTCAGCTGGAGCAATAACAGCTGCATTTATAGCAACTGGCATTAGTGTGTCAAACATGAAAAAAACATTTCAAGAAACTAATTTAAATGATTTGCAAGGAAGTGGTATAATTGAAAAAGATGCCATTCCTCTTTACGACTTGTTGCATAACACTGTTAATAATAACATTATAGAATATTTTGACAAAAATGATTTAAATAGAAAATGTGAATTGCGCATGGAAAATTTAATTACAGAACTTGAATATTTGCAAAGTAGTGTTTCAATAGATCAGTATAGAAAAATTGATTTAATTAGTGATAAAATACAACAATTATCAATAATAATGGATAATCCATCATTATTAAATGCTATTTCTGAAAAGGCGCAAAATAATGGCAAAATAACTTTTGCTGATTTAGATAAATTAAGTTTAATCGATCCAGTTGTATTTAAGGGATTAGTTGTTACAGCCACAAACAAAACCACTGGTGAGTTAACAATTTTTGATGCTGAAAAAACTCCAAATGTAGAAATTGCTCTTGCTTGCCGGGCCTCTGCATCATTACCATTAAGATTTAAACCAGTGATTATTGATGGACAGGAATATGTTGATGGAGGTGTTCGAGATAATATTCCACAAAATCATTTTGAGGATAAAGATAATATTGCTGATGATGTATCTGAGAATATTCTAAATAAAATTATTAATAAAAGAACATTAGTTCTAGCTTTTGGATCACAAGAAGAAAATAGTCCAGCTCACATCGCTATATATTCTGCTCAAGAAAAAATTACCAACTTTGGTAAAGTTAAAAAGTTTCTACTTGATGTCGTGCTTAAATTTACTGCAAAAATAGGTGGTGAATTTGCTTTAACTGAAGACGAAAATCAGGGATTTGAAAATCTACGCCAAAATGCACTTAATACTGTTCTACTTGATACCAAAGATGTTACTACGCTTGACTTTAAAAAAGCAGAAAAGAAAGCTGAATATTTGCACGTTAAAGGAAAATTACAAACTGCCCGTTATTTTGATAATCATTTTATTGGTAATGATCAAGATATTAACTTAGAACGCAAAGAGTTTATATTGAATGTTTATGAAAAAAATAAACAAGAAGATATGAATTTAATATTAAATTTATGTAAAGATGAGACTTGGAATAATAATGACAAAAATGATATATTAACTTCTCTGATCAATGAATCAGCTTATGTTGAGAAAAGTAAACAATCTCCACTATAGTAAATTAACTTGAGATAGCATAGAAAGAGTGATAGTAAAGAGTTAGAAATGCAAGCATATAGTATAGATTTAAGGAAGAAGGTA
>JAYUJO010000264.1:0-3887 GCA_043765215.1 Rickettsiales bacterium
GATGAAATGTTTCATAATTAGGATAAAGGTAAAAAGCAAAAAGGATAAAGAAACCAAGGAATGTCGACATTATGAGGTAAAAGATATTCTCACCCTTCATCACATTAACAAGCTTTACATAGATAATTGTGACCAAAAATGCAGCAGGCAGCACGCCCCAAAATTTTAGAAATGAAATAGTTTCAGGTCCAATCATAGTATTAATAACGCTATCTTTCATGGCGCGCACTAGATTTTGTATACCTAAAATACAAAACATTAAAAGAGTAATGAATAAAAATTTGGGTAATTCAGCGCGATGAATCGGCCAGATATAGTCCAAAAATTGTTTATATTTAGAGCTTGTTGGAAGAATAATTTCAGAAGAATCGGAGTTAATATTGTTATTATTTTCTGAAATATTTTGCATATGAACCTAACCTAAATTTTGTTTCTCGGCTAGGGCTGCATAGTAGAGATCAATTAAAAATAAGTCAAGGGTAAATTGATAAATTTGCAATTTATTATCCCAGTTTATTAAAAAATAATCCTAATTTTCAATCTACAATATTAAATTATCACTTGCTATTATTAATAAAAACCATTATATTGCAAAATTATATTAACGATTTTAGGCTTAAAAATGAACTTATTATTACAATGTTACACAAAAAAATTATTTCAGTTTAACGGCAGAGCCAGCAGAAGGGAATATATTTTTTGTTGTTTTATCTACTAATTATCTTTTTTATTATTTTATCTATAACTCTTTTCAACACTATTAATAAAAACGAAATTGATTTTTATATTGATATATTAATATATATTAGTTTAATTCCTAACCTAGCTATTTCAAGTAGAAGACTTCACGATATTAACATTAATGCAAAATTATATATAATAATTACTTTATGTTATCATTTTGGAACCTTAATTTATTCAATAATATCATTTGTTAATTCAGAATATATTGTTGATATTAATCAGCCTACAATGTATTTGATGAAAGCAGTTAAAGGTTTATTTGATATCACTTTAGGTATTTTTGGACTTATAATGTTTTTTAGAAGAGGAACCTCTGGGCCAAATAAATATGGTGATCAGCCGAAGTATTAGATTATAATTACTATTATTAAAGTGATTTATGAATGGATTCCCTCTTACGAGGGAAAGATACCGGATATATGATTAAAAGTTAAAGTAAACTATCTTTCATCTCCTTGCAGAAAAAGATCGATCATCGGCATATAAGTTAACCAATCAATTCATCTAAGCCATTATTCTTTTCTAATAAATAAAGGTCATCGCAGCCACCAACATGATGGTCGCCTATGAAAATTTGTGGTACAGATTTTTTACCATTAGCTCTCTGCATCATTAAATTACGCGCATTCTCATCTTCAACATTAATTTCTTCAAAAGATAAATTTTTTCTTTTTAGCAATGCTTTGGCGCGATCGCAGTAAGGACAGATTGTTGTGGTGTAGATTGTGATTTTTTTCATAGATAAATATTTTATAAAAATTTATACTAAACATAATTGTTATAATAAATATAGTTTTAATAGAAAACATGTCAACAAAATTCAAAATTCATTCTAATTATAAACCAAATGGTGATCAACCTCAGGCAATAGAAAAACTTGTAGCTGGTTTAAATAATGGTGATAAATCACAAATGCTACTGGGCATTACTGGCTCTGGTAAAACATTCACTATGGCAAATGTGATTGAACAAACTAATAGACCAACGCTTTTGATGGCGCATAATAAGACACTTGCTGCACAATTATATGCGGAAATGAAAGATTTATTTCCTGAAAATGCAGTGGAATATTTTGTTTCATATTACGATTACTATCAGCCAGAGGCCTATCTGCCAAGGACTGATACATTCATTGAAAAGGATTCATCAATTAATGAACAAATTGATTTATTGCGACATTCTGCCACGCGTTCATTGATGGAAAGAAGGGATGTTATCGTTGTTTCATCAGTTTCATGTATTTATGGTTTAGGGTCACCTGAAATTTACTATCAAATGAAATTAAAAATCAAATGTGGCGATGAGCATAATAGAAAAGATTTTTTAAATAAACTAGTCGAATTGCAATATGAAAGAAATGATATTGCTTTTGAGCGAGGTTCATTTAGAGTTAGTGGCGAAAATATTGATATTTTCCCGTCTCATTACGCAACCAGAGCATGGCGTTTGATATTTTTTGGTGATGAACTTGAAACTGTTACTGAGTTTGACCCGCTTACTGGCGAGAAATATCGTAATTTTGATGAAGTAACTTTATATGCAAGTTCGCACTTTGTCATGCCAGAATCAATCGTTAAAAGAGCTATTAATGATATTACCAATGAACTTGAGCAACATTTATTATTTCTTAATGAAAATAATAAGTTATTAGAAGCATCGCGTATTAATCAACGCACTCAGTATGATATTGAAATGCTGCAATCGATGGGCACCTGCAAAGGTATTGAAAATTATTCTCGATATTTCACAGGCCGCTCTCCTGGCATGCCACCACCAACTTTATTTGAATATTTGCCAAAAGATGCACTACTTTTTGTTGATGAATCCCATGTTATGGTTCCTCAAATCAGAGCGATGTACAACGGCGATAAAGCTAGAAAAAGTTCTTTAATTGAATATGGATTCAGGATGCCGTCCGCACTTGATAATAGACCACTTCAATTTGAGGAATGGCTGGAGTTTAGGCCGCAAACCGTTTTTGTTTCAGCAACGCCAGGTCCATTCGAGCTAGAGCAAACACAAGGTGAAATTATTGAGTTAATAATACGCCCAACTGGTTTATTAGATCCAGTATGCACAGTTAAACCTGCAACAAACCAAGTTGAGGATTTAATTGGTGAAATTAAATTTACTATAAGTAAAGGTTTTAGGGTACTTGTAACAACATTAACTAAAAAAATGTCTGAGGATTTATCAACTTACCTGACCGAAATGGGGCTAAAAGTAGCATATTTGCACTCAGCCATTCAAACATTAGAGCGTATCGAAATTATAAAAAACTTACGTGAAGGAGAAATTGATATTATCGTTGGTGTGAACTTATTGCGTGAGGGCTTAGATATCCCAGAATGTGGATTAGTTGCAATATTAGATGCTGATAAAGAGGGTTTCCTTCGTTCTGAGACTTCTCTAATCCAAACAATAGGTCGCGCTGCTAGAAATAGCGAAGGGCGCGTGCTGCTATATGCCGATAAGATAACAAAATCATTGGATAAAGCATTGTCTGAAACAGAACGTAGGCGTAAACTTCAAGCTGAATATAATCTAAAACATGGAATCACTCCTACAACCGTAACAACTAAAATTCATGCTTTAGAAGAGCTTAAAAAAGTTAAAGGCGTGACGTCTAAAGATGATCAGAAATTTAAAAATACTATTTCTGATCCAAATAAGCTTGCAAAATATATTGAAGAATTGCGCAAGGAAATGCGGGGATTTGCTAAAAATCTTGAATTTGAAGAAGCTGCATCTGTTCGAGATAAAATAAATATTCTTGAAAAAGCAATGCTTGAGTTGATGTAAAAGTAACCCCAGTTATGGATAAGCTTTGCTTATTCATAACTGAAATATTAGAAGAAATCAGGCTTAGAGCGGTCTAAACCTGATTTAATTTTTACTTTTTATTTTATTATTTCATTACAACTTTTGCTTTTTATTTGCTTATAATTGTTTATTAATCCCTTATTATTCCTATCTTCCCCATTAATGGATAAGCAAAAATTATCCATTAATGGCGTTAAAGTAAGTTTTTTAATTACGAGGATGTATTTAATAAGTGAGCGTCTGGTAAAGGCGGTATTGCAATGACAAAATTTATATTATAATATTCCAAGGCAATAGATCTGCCAGTTTTGAAGAGTTAT
>JAYUJO010000265.1:0-3887 GCA_043765215.1 Rickettsiales bacterium
GAAAAGATGGATTAAAGATAAAATAGCCAACTTTGACAAACTATACGATGCTTTAGCTAATTTCTTTTGTACGCAAACTTCAACTTAATTTACTATATAGGCACCATTCAAGATGGTAAAACTCCATTTATTTTAATAAATATTATTAAAGCTGATGATCTATCAATTCATCAAACTGCGATATATTCAGTTGAATTTCAAATTTTAGCATTTGCTAAAGATACTAACCATAATTTACTAGTTATCTTATCAGATTTAATTATTAAAAACCTATCTAATATGAATTTACTATTTGGCGAATATTCAATTGAAGGACTTAAAGCTAATAATATTAATTTTGATAGAGCTAAAGATTTAGTCTTAAACCGACTTGTTATTAACTATAAATCTTTTATAAGACGTGGAGTAGTATGACTAATTTTGATAATGTTAATTTACCATCTTTTCTAGAAATTTTTGCTTGCGGTGTATCTGAATTTACCACATCATATGTAACCACTATGTCCGGAAGAGAAATTCGATCTTCTGATAGAGAAGTTCCACGAAAAAAATATATTTTAAAAGGATGTAGATTATCCAACATTCAATTTGAAATATTTAACAGTTTTTTTATAGCAAGAGTTGGCAGAAGATACTCTTTTTTATTAAAAGATTATTCTGATTTTAAAGTCGAAAAACAACTAATTACGTTCGCAGACGGCGCTCAAAATCAATTTCAATTAAATAA
The DNA here is from genome assembly GCA_043765215.1 of Rickettsiales bacterium. Taxonomy (GTDB): domain Bacteria; phylum Pseudomonadota; class Alphaproteobacteria; order Rickettsiales; family Rickettsiaceae; genus Megaera_A. The sequence continues at coordinate 728 of JAYUJO010000265.1, forward strand.
GATATATTATGATGCGATTTCCTCGTATATAAGAAATATCAAAAAACCAAGATTTGATACTATAACTATTTGGCAACAAGATGAACAATTGAAAATTAAGAATTTCGATGAAAATTCGGGAATTGTTACTTTGGAGATTATGCCAGTTAAAGAAACTGAATTAATAGCAAGTTTCGAATTTGATGTGATTGTTAGATTTAATAACGATAGTTTTGAATATAGTTTTAATGATGATGGCACAATTAGTCTTGATAATATTGAAATGATCGAGGTTCTAGAATGACAAACTTAACATATCTATTTAAAATAATTTTATTTAACGGAAAGATATTATTCTTGAACTCATCTGAGAGAGCGCAATTAATCGATGATAATTTATATTATCCTCATTCGGGACTTAATTTTGAAAGAGGAGAGTTTAATGATTCGGGCGAAAATAAAATTACAATTTACGGTATATTTGAATCAGATGGTGGTATTAATAAAAATGATAATTTATCAGGTGCTCAAATAAAAATTCAATATGTTTATGGAGATCGTATTAATCTCATAGGTAATTTTATTGTTACAAAATATTTTAGTCACGATCTAGAATTTGAACTTAAATGTGAAACTGAATGTATTAAATATAATCAACCGTTATTACAGGTCTTTAGTAAATCATGTAGAGCTAATTTTGGTGATCAACGTTGCAAGATTAATTTAGAAGAAATTTCAATAGAGTGTATAATTCTTGAAATAAAAGGAAATAATATTATTTGTAACATCGAAGGTTTTGAAGATGGTTTTTTTAATAATGGAAAAGTAATTACTCAAGAGAGAGAATTTAAGATAATTTCCCATTATAAAAATAATATTGAAATTAATGTTAATCAGGATTTAAATTTAAATTCACATCAATTAATTACTTTAGTTCCTGGCTGTGATAAAAAATATAGAACTTGTTGCTATTTATTTAATAATGCAGTAAATTTCAGAGGTGAACCGGTTATACTGGAGTTTAATATTATTGAGAATTAATAATTGGAGCATAATAATGATTAGACATTTTTTATCAGGTTTTTTAAGTGTTTTTAAATTAGGAACTATTTCAATTAAACATATAGATACTGTTGATATTTCTGAAAATTTTACTCATATTAATACAGATCTCAATAATTCATTTATAAAATTAAAAAGTGAATATGAAGGATAATAAGAAATTTTTTTATAATAATCGCCTTAATAAAGGATATAGTAAGGTATATAACAACAATCAAACAGATTTAAATCTATCTAAATCTAAATACCAGGCGATGCTTCCGCCACTAGATATTATAGAGCAATATGAAGAATTATACCCAGGTACTTTGGATAAATTGTTTGATATGGCTCAAAAAGAACAGAATCATAGACATTCAATGAATTTGCTCGAAATTAAAAATCATACTCGCGCAACTGCTATGGGTAGAATTTGCGCACTTATTTTTATTTCCATTGTTATAATAAGTAGTATGCTTATTGCTTTTTTTGGATCAATGATTTTAGCTGCTTTGCTAATAGGCTCTGCATTTATTTCTTTAACAATCATCTCCTTTAGTTATTCAGATAAGCAAAATAAATTTCAAAAAATACATAAATTCCCTAATAGGAATTACTCTCAAGTTAAAAAACCTTATAGAAAACAACCTTTAAATTAGTCTAGATTTTAAGCGTTTATTAATCATGTCATTAATAAACGCTAATTGCTTATACATATTATACTAACCCTAGGTTATTATAATATAAAAATATTCATTTAACTTCAAGTTTTAAAGCGTTGATATTTGATATTATTATAAAAAACACTAATTTTTTAACAATTATTTGCTTAACAACAAACAAAAAATAACTATATTAATAATTAAGTTACTGGATTGTAATGTCCTAACTTTTAATAATTTAATGAATATAATTTTTTGGATAATGAATATGAATAATAAGGGAGTAATTAAATTCCAAGCCCCTTTTGAAAAAATGAAAGATTATGATCTTACTCCAGAAGTGAGATTATTTAAGTCAATTATTTTGCAGGCTATTATCGATGCATCAAATAATTCAAGTTTATCAAAAGCAAGAAAATTAGAAATTGAAGCCAAAAATTGGATATTTGGAAATAAAAAATATTTTCAGGAAATTTGTTATAAGGCTAATTGTCATCCCGATCATGTAATAAAAACAGCTTTAAAAGTAATAAGATTAAATCGTAGAGATAATTATTGGATAACATATAGTTTAAATAATAATTTATATCAAAGGATTGCATAAATTAAGTAAATATTAGATAAATTAATACTACCTTTGTAATAATTATATTGTTATAATAATACATAGACAAATATTTTATCTAAAATAAAGAGAGGAATTAATTATGCATTTACAAGTTTCAGGACAACATATTTCAATCGGCGCATCACTTCAATCATATGTAGATGATCGAGCAAAATCTGTAGTTACTAAATATTTTTCAGAAGCGCCAAGTGGTCATGTTCATTTTTCTAAACGTGGATATGAATATTTATGTGACATAGTTATTAATGAAGGTACTGGTCGTCATATGATCATTAAAAGCAATGCAAATTCTGATGACATTTATAGTGCATTTGACAGTTCACTTAGCAAGCTTGAAAAACAATTAAGAAAATATAAGTCAAAATTAAATGATTACAGTAAGCGTATTAAAATTTCTGAAATAACTCATGATGCAACAAAATATGTTATATCACCTGATTCAAATGAGGAAACAGAAGAGTTTAATACTGATAATCCTGCAATTGTTGCTGAAAAACCAGTTAATGTAATGACATTATCGGTTGGTGATGCAGTAATGAGAATGGATTTTGAAAATCTTCCAGCTCTTATGTTTAAAAATTCAAAAACTGAGAGAATTAATATTGTATATTATAGAAAAGATGGAAATATTTCTTGGGTTGATTCAAAATAATAATTAATTTATATCAATAATAATAAAGATCATCTCTAATTAATTTTAGAGGTGATCTTTATTATTATTGTTATTGACAATATTTTAATAATAATTTTTTATTGACATAATTTAATAACTAACCTGAGTTCGACATAAGGTTAATGATATTATTATGTAAAAAGCGTTGATTTATTGAAGGTTTACGTGGTTTTAAGG
>JAYUJO010000266.1:0-3857 GCA_043765215.1 Rickettsiales bacterium
CAATTGGATAAATAATGAACAAGAAATATAGATTAAGATATCTTAGAATAAACTGAATTAAGATAATCAAAAACAGAATTAAGATGATTATAACATCTAGTTTGTTCTTTAAAATTGTCGCATTTGGCGCAGTTATCTCAATTTTATATTTTTTTGCTGACAAAATATTAGCTGAATCTTCACCAACAACATATGCGGGCATATTATAATATGGAGATATTGGAATATTCTGAGCAGCAAAATTACTAGTAATAATAATGCCGCTAAATTGCTTAATAATCTCTAAATCAATTGGTAATAATTTATATTCTAGTAAATTACATTCAAATAAATCTAAATTTTTATCATTTAACTTTTGTTTTAGCTTTAAATTAGATTCAAACGACCTAGTTAATAAAATTCTATCTTTTTTTCTTTCTATTAGCATATGGATTATCTGACTTAATAAAACTAAATCTCATCGGCACACCTGGCATTTTAAAATCACTGCGCAAACTATTCATTAAATATCTTTTATATGCATCGGTAATACTATCTGGATCACTAGTGAAAAATTTAAATGTAGGCGGTCTTGATTTAATTTGAGTTACATATTTAATGCGAACACGTCGTCCCAATTTTTTATGAAGCGGTAATGGATGGCGCTCTAAAGTAAAATTTAACCAATCATTTAATTTTGGCGTTGGAATTTTAGTGTTCCATAATTTGTAAATTTCTAAACATTTATCGAGTACTTCTTCAGTCTTTTCATTATTAACAGCTGAGAAATAAATTACTGGAATATCCTTAACTTGAGGTAGTAAGTTACTGATTTTATATTCAAATTCCTCTTTGTATTCTTTCTTATTAGTAATTAAATCCCATTTATTTATGGCAATCACCAAACTTCTGCCTTCATCAATAACATAGTTAGCAATAGTAAGATCTTGGTGCTCTAATGCAATAGTTGCATCGAGCATTAAAATTACAGTATTGGCAAAACGAATACTACCGATAGCATCGCCTGTTGATAATTTTTCTAGACTATGCGTAACATTTGCTCGCTTTCTCAATCCAGCTGTATCAATTAATTTTATTTTATTATTTTTATATTCCCATTCAATCTCTATTGATTCACGAGTAATACCAGCTTCTGGCCCAGTCAATAATCTATCAGAGCCAATTATAGAATTAATAAAAGTAGATTTTCCAGCATTTGGACGACCAGAAACGACAATTTGCAGGCAATCACTTTTTATAGGATCAGATATTTCAACATCATCCTCATTATCAAAAATCTCTACAAATGCATCATATAGATCAGCCATACCAGTGCCATGTTCTGCAGAAACAGGTATAGGGTCCCCAAAACCTAATTTATAAAAATCCTTGGAATGATTAAATCTTTTTTCCGACTTATTAGCTATAAGTACATGATTTTTTGAATATTTTCTAATCATTTCAGCAAAAAATTTATCAGCAGGTGTAATGCCCATTTCATTATCAACAACTAGGCAAACAATATCAGATTCTGCAATTGCCACCAATGTTTGTTGCATCATTCTATGCTCTAGTTTTCCTTCTTCTGACTCCTCTAATCCTGGAGTATCTATTATTGTAAATTCAAGCGATGCAATTCGAGCATCTGAATATTTTCGATCACGGGTAACGCCAGGTTTATCATGAACAATTGCTTTCTTATTTATGCTTAATCTATTGAATAATGTCGACTTACCAACATTTGGACGTCCGACTAGTGCTATTAATTTTTTCATTTATTTATATTTTATATGTTTTTCAAAATAGTATTAGCATGTTTATGAATATATATAAATATAAAAATTCATCTTCAAAAGCACTACTTATTAATTAATTAAGAAATTATTTAATTTTAATATAATAATTTAGAATAAATATGCTAGTATTTTTTCAATTATAATAATTATATCAAGGTAAAACTTATGTTTAATTCATCCATGTTAGATGCTAGCGAACTATATGCAATAGTTGAAATGACTAAAAATAATATGGCAATGCCTCGCTTAAATATTATGCTCATGCAGCAGATGTTACAAAATAATAATATGTTTAATGATAATCAAATGTATGCTGCTATTAAGGCAAGTCTAGATTTAACAGAGCGTTTAACTCGTACATATAAAAAACCAGAGTTTGGCATTGATAAATGTATTATTGATGGCGTGGAGCAACAAGTAGTAAAAAAAACTCTTCGTGAAGGAGCATTTTGTCATTTACTTCATTTTAGTAAACCAAATTATCAAAAAGAACTACCAAAATTGTTAATAGTGGCTCCAATGTCTGGTCATCATGCTACCCTACTTCGTGGAACGATTCAAGATACTTTGCCATTTTTTGATGTCTATGTAACTGAATGGATTGATGCAGCTCAAGTGCCAATTACTGATGGTAGTTTTGATCTAGATAGCTTCATAGATTATACAATTAATTTTATCAAATATCTTGGTGAAAATGTCCATGTGCTAGCTGTATGCCAACCTACCGTGCCAGTGCTTGCTGCAGCAGCTATTATGTCTGAAGAAAACCATCCTTGCGTTCCTAAGTCCATAATATTAATTGGTGGGCCTATTGATGCTAGAGAAAATCCAACTAAGCCAGGTAATTTTGCTACTGATAAAAGCTTAACTTGGTTTGATCGAACTTTAGTTACAAATGTTCCTGCTAATTTTCCTGGCTATAGAAGAAGGGTATATCCTGGCTTTTTGCAACTAATTGGCTTTGTGGTTATGAATTTAAAAAGTCATGTAGATGCGCATAAAGATTTATTTAAAAATATTATTGCAGGTGATGATGCAAAGATAATTAAACATAAAAAATTCTATGATGAATATTTTTCAGTGATGGATTTGCCAGCAGAATTTTACCTACAAACTATTAAAGAAGTATTTCATGATTTTTCTATGGCAAAAGGTAAATTTATGTCTAGGGGACGTAAAGTTAATCTAGGATCAATTACTAAATGTGCTTTAATGGGTATTGAAGGCGAAAAAGATGACATTGCTGCTGTTGGTCAAACAAAAGCTGCATTAAACTTATGTGAAAATATTCCAAGCCATATGAAAACTTATTATCTACAAGAGGGAGTTGGCCATTATGGTTCTTTTACTGGTAGTAAATTTAGACAATTAATTGTTCCAAAAATAAAAGAATTTGTTTACGCAAATAATTAAAAATGTATACTTAAGTTTTTTAAATTAAAACTTATGGAATATGGAAATATCAGATAATGCTGAAGCAGTAATTACAACCTCATCAGAAACAATCAATGATATGTCAATTATATCATTGATTATGTCTGCTGATTTAATCAGTAAAATGGTTATTTTAATTTTAGCCATAGCTTCAATTTGGAGCTGGGGCATTATCATTAATAAATTACAGATATATTCTCAAACTAAAAAAAAGATGAAGAATTTTGAAAATCTTTTTTGGTCAGGTCGTACTCTTGATAATTTATACAAGGAAGTTAAACAAAATAGTGATAATCCATTATCATCTATCTATGTCAGCACCATTGATGAATGCCATAAAAATAATGCAGAACACAAAAAAACTGATTTACTTAAGATAGGTTACAAAGAGCGTGTGCATGGTTTAATGCATTTAATCAAAAATCGTGAAATTGAAATTCTTGAATCTAAACTCGGGTTTTTGGCTACTGTTGGCTCAGCTGGACCATTTATTGGTTTATTTGGAACTGTATGGGGTATTATGCATAGTTTTCAATCTATTGCTCATTCTAAAAATACTACGCTTGCAGTTGTGGCACCAGGTATTGCAGAAGCTTTGTTTGCTACTGCAGTTGGTTTATTTGTCGCTATTCCGGCAACTATTTTTTA
>JAYUJO010000267.1:0-3846 GCA_043765215.1 Rickettsiales bacterium
GTTGAAATAGCCATTTATGATTCAATTTGTGAAGACGAAGCAAAGTTCGCTCGAGGCCAAAATGGCCACAAATAGAATTATGTACAGAACTAATAAGAATATATTTGTCTGAAGGCACTTTAAACTTAGTAATAATGTTTGCCGCCAGAATAACTTGAGGAGAATATTCTTTAGGGGAGTCAACCATATTATTACGACACAGTCTAGACATCATCTTTGCGCATTTGGTCAGGTAGAACACTATATTTGATTGGACCAAAAAAAGTTGAATGCACTCCCATTAAAGCAAGGCATATGAATAATAAAGGTAAATTAGTTATATAAAATCCATAGGCCGAAAGCAGGACTATACCAATCTCAATAAATTTAATTATTCGAACAACCAATACTCTTTCATATCGATCAGCAACTTGTCCTGCAAGGCTTGCAAACAAAACAAATGGTAATATAAAAATAATATTTGCCAGCATTATCAATAAATATGCAGGCGTTTCTATATCATTGGCTAATTTAAAAGTAATTAGAATGATTAAAGCATTTTTAAAAATATTATCATTAAGGCAACCACAAAATTGCACTAAGAAAATCGGCAAAAACCGTCTATCTTTAAATAGGTAGAGTTGATTTGACTCCATTTAATTCTCCGACAAATAATTTAGGGATATTATGCAATTTGATTAATTATGTCAAATAAACTCTGTAGTTATTTATAAATAATACAAAAAATAGAAATTTTAAATCCAAAAGTAAATTAAATTAAGGTGTTTAAATTTCGTAATTTTCATTAAAATTCGTATTATAATTTTTTATATAATCGTCCAATATTTTTCTTTTTGGTTCTCTTAACAATTCAAAATATAAGTTCCAAAATTCATTAATATAATATAAAAAGTCCATTTGTTCATATTTTGCTTCTTCAATAACATCACCTAAAACCACATCATCATTAGGCAATGTTAAAACTTGTGCTTCATTTTTAATAAAATCAGCTTGATTAACATCATTTTCAGCTAAATTATCATTTTTATTTAATAACTCCTTAGATGAAATTTGTGCAATATTTTTTATTTCTTTTTTATTATATTTAAATTTTTCTTGATATTTTGAAAGATTTGAATTATTTGAATTTAATTCTTGATCACTAGAATAACTTGGTATTAATGATTTAATTTCGGTCTTCTGATCTTTATTATTAGTAGGTATATTTTTGTTTATATCCTCAGTTTTTTGTTGTTCTTGCTTTGGCGCAATTTTCGTTTCTGCAATAACTACTTGTTTAGGATCGCTTGCAGAAATATCTTGAGTGTCAATAATTTTCAAAGGGGGAAGAGCTAGCTGAGGAGTAGCATCCTCAGTTTTTTGTTGTTCTTGAATTGGCGCAATTTTCGTTTCTGCAATAACTTCTTGTTTAGGATCGCTTGTAGAAATATCTTTAGTATCAATATTTTTCAATGGGGGGAGAGCTAACTGCGGAGTAGCATCCTCAGTTTTTTGGTATTCTTGCGTTGGCGTAATTTTTGTTTCTACATTGACTACTTGTTTAGGATCGCTTGTAGAAATATCTTTAATATTTTTATTCCCATGTTCATCATTTAATTCTTCTGGACCAAATTCTTCTGGCAATTTTAAATCATTTAAATTTACTTGCTCATTCTGTGTTTTTTCTGATTTTTTGTTCTCAAATATTGGTGCATTGCCATCAAACTTTTCTTCCAAAGTATTTATTATTTTTTTATCATCAGATAACTTTTTCTCATCTAATTGAGGAAAATCAATTTTAACTTCATCAGATTTTGATACATCAGTTGACGTAGTAGCTTTAATTACTTCTAAGTCATTCTTTTTTTTATCCCCAAACCCCAAAAAAATCGTTATTTTCTGCCAAATTGACAGATTATCTCCTTCTGATAATTGCTCAAATTCATTTATGGGTAAAGCTGGTAGCTCAACTTCTTCATTTGCATAACAATTTATATTAGTGAGAATAAAAACTAAAATACAAATTATTTTCTTTCTTATGTCTTTCATGCAATTATTTAGGTATAATTTTTTTAATTTCTTCAGAAACAATTTTTTCCACCATTTGAGGTAAATTATTATTCAACCAATCCTTAATTAAAGGACGCATTAAATCATTAACTACTGCGTCCATAGACTTAATTTTACCATCATATTCTTGCTTAAAAACATTAATAAATTTATTAATCGCTTCTTTTGCATGAATTTTTACTTGATCTGAAATCAAACATTCATTTAGATCTTTTTCTTCAATGATACTAGTTAATTCTAATATATTATCAACATTATGAATTGACTCTTGCTCTTTTGTTAAGAATTCTTGAGGTTTTTCAAAAGTAGATTTAGCGTTATTATTATGACTATCAATAATATTTCTAACTGATTTAATAATATCTTCTATTTTCTCCCCTGCATCATTATTTGCTGACAACTAAAACCCCACGATTTTTAATTTAACTTTTTTAAATTCAGTCTCAGGTTCAAAATATTTAACATTTAGTTTCATAGATTTAGCTGTGAGGGTGCCAACTAAAGACTTAATTTTATATGCAGAAATAATAAAAACTTTATTTGAATCGATTCTAGCTTCACGCGCCTTATATAATCTTTCTTCAGCAATCAACACATCAACAATAGTTTTTGATCCAAGCATTTCTTCTTGCATCATCCCATCATAAGCAACTTCTGCAGCTTTAACGGCTTGCTCTGATGCTTGAATTCTAAATTTAGCTGCCGCATATTCAGACCAGAAAGATTTGCATTTTGATTGGTTTTCTTTTAAAATATTATCAAGATCTATAACTGCTCTTTTAGTTTTATATTTAGCACTTCTAATATTTGAATATTCTGCTCCTCCATTACTTAATATAGGTACAACCATATTAAGTGAAGTCGTAACAGATCTATTATTAGTATTTTGTGAAGCAGGCATTTCTGGTTTAAATTCACTTTCACCACCCTCAATACTAAAACTTACTTTTGGTAATAATTCTCCTTTAGCAACATTTTCGCTAGCTTTTGCAGCTAATATTTTATGACGTGCACTATCTACAGATGGATTAGCTTGAGAAGCAATTGAAATAAGCAAATCTAATGACTCAGGTAAATCATTAGGCACTTGAGGCATTTCTATTTCAACTGGCTCTATGCCAAATGTTTTAAAAAAATTAGCTTTAGTTGTTTCAAATTCAGCATAAGCTATTGCTTCATTAGCTTCTGCAGTTGCTAGCCTCTCTCTAGTTGCAGCAATTTCTGTTTCTGTAGATTCACCTAAATTAAGTTTTTCCTGCATTGCTTCAAGCTGAGTGATATTAGATTTAACACTCACTTTTGAGATATAATATTTTTCCCTTGCAGTTACACAATCAAGATAAGCACTAATCTCTTTTATAAATGTTTCTTGCTCTTTAACATAAAAGCTACCTCTTGAAGCTCTAAAAGATGATTGAGCTTTTTTCAATTCTGAAACTGAACTAAATCCATTAAATATTGATTGACTTAATTTTATAGATTTTGAAAATTTCCCACTATCGATAGGGGGTTTATTTTGACTAACTGTTTTACTTTTATTTTTTTGCCTTGTATCAGTAACATTAGCATTTGCTGATATTTGAGGCATAAAAGACGCTAATGCTCTTGGAAAAGCCTCAATTTCTTCTAAAAAATCATTTCTGATACTTTTTATGTCTTCATTATTTTCATAACCAGCTTCTAAAGCTTGTTTTAAATTAGTAGCAAATGCTGTCATTGGAGACAAGCTGCTTGTGCAAATTAATATATTTAATATTAAAAGTGTTTTATTCATAATATGATATATGTAAATTTCAA
>JAYUJO010000268.1:0-3845 GCA_043765215.1 Rickettsiales bacterium
TCTTAGGGAAAGGCGAAGTTATGAATAGTAATGCGGATATAGATGATATCAAAGAACAATTAAAACAAATAGATATAGTTATAGGCCAGAAAATAAAAGCAAGGAGAGAAAGACTTGGTATTAGTAGGAAAGAATTAGCTAAGGCTATCTGTGTAACTCAGCAGCAGATAGCCAAATATGAGCGCAGCACCAATAGAATATCGGTCAGTAGCTTAGTGCTAGTGGCTAATCGATTGAAGAAGAAAATATGTTATTTTGTACCTGAGATACCTGATAGCAATATTAGAAAAATATAAAGTACAGTAAGAGGAGTGAAGAAATACTGAATTGATTTTGTTCAAATAAATACTTTGATAAATTTATTTTTTAGTTACTATATGCATTTTGCAAATGTATAAGAAGTATATAGGCTTACTAACAAGCGCTCAATGGCCTCCTACGCTCGCTTCTGATAACTTTTTCTAACTTACTTCTTAAAAGTAATATACAAATTACTTCCTTGTAATGTTAATATCAAATATATTATAAATCGAGATTAGAAAGTCAATATTATTTCTAAATCGGTTAAAAAATTATAAACAATTAAACAACAAAGTTATATTATGAATATGAAAAAGCAAGAAAATATGTTATACGATGCGTTGTCTAGTTATGGTAAGTACACTGATAAACAAATTAAGATTATATGTTTTTTAGTTGAACATGCTATAGATAATAAAATATATCCAGCTGTAAAAAAAATTAGTGAGAAGACAGGTGTAGTTACGCCAACAGTGTATGCTTCACTTAGAGCGCTTAAGATTGATGGAATAGTAACTGAGTGTCAAACTCAAAGAGATATGCTCATAATTAATGAAGAGAAGATAAAATTTATAGAAAAATTCTATGAACAGATTCAATCAAAATCTCTTTAAAATAACTAAAGACAGATTGTTTTATATAATAAATCAACAATTATTCTTTTTATTATTGACTTATTATATAAATTGATATAAAATTGATATTAAGCTTAGAGTATTTTAGAATTTAATAATCGTTCAAATGATTATTATCGAAAAAATGGGAAAGTATTCTTAAGTGAGTGGCAAGCGTAAGATATCAAATATCGTTTAAATTCCTTCACCTGATAACTTACGCTTGTTATAACAACCTATAGTTTAATGAGGTATAAAAATGTATAATTTAAATGAAAAAAGTTTTGATGATCTATTTAGTACTTATAAAAAAATATCTACTTTAAGTGAAAGCGAAATGAGAGTGATAATGACAATACTTGGTGGTATAGTTAGTAATGTAAAAGAATCAGAAAAAGCATTAGAAGAAAAACAAGAGGCTTCTAATATAGAAGGTAGTTTATAATGATCGATAAGAAAATAATGTTTACAGCTATGTTTATAGAACATGAACATTCAGAAACATCGATTTATGATAGAATAAGTCATTTTAGAGATGTCAGGACTAAAGGAGGTTTTATAGTAAAAAAATGGTTATCTTTATCAGCAGATATAATGCGCAATATAGTTGGCCATCTAACACGAGGAGAGGTAATAAATTTTACAGCTGACGTAGTGTTTACCAATATCGAATTTCAATATCCGAACGCGTTACTAACTGAATAACATGTAATGAATTGATCATCATCTAACGCTTTTAATCTAGATTTATTAGATATATAATAAATCTAGATAGGTATATGGAATTTAATAGAATATTATGATAAAAAAAATCTTTTAATTATATAGTGCGTAGACAAAATTATTTAACTTAAGGAAAATTAAAGTATGGCATTAATCGATACACATTTGACTGTAAAAGAGTTTATAGCAGCAGGTATGAGTGAGGAGCACGCTGAAGCTATAACAAGAGTAGTAGCTAGGATAGATAATCAAGTAGCTAGTAAAAGTGATATAACTGATCTAAAGAGTGATGTTGCTGACTTTAAAAATAATATGTCTGAGTTAAAAAGTAAAATAGCAAAAATTGAAACTGGCATGTTATGGATTCAAGGTTTATTATTCATAATAGTAGGATTATTATTAAAACCAATATTATTTTAGATAAATTGGAGATAAAGAAAATGAAAAACACGTCAAAAGTTTTAATGCGAATGTCTCAAAATTATAAAGAATTTATTGAAGAACCTATCAAGGATACAACAAAGTTTAATATGAATAAATTAATTATAAATAGCCTAACTAAAGCCTGTGAGGCAATAAAACCAGAGTTGTTAAAATATAAAGATATAGAGAATTTTGAAAAAATTAGAGAGAGTTTTAGAGAAGTTTATAAAGGTAGAGTTAGTGTTTCAGAAAGTTATGAAAATCTGGAAGCAGAAGGAGTAATTACGCGTTTTGATTTTAGTTTTGAAGAAGCTTATTATGATATAGCTTCAGAACTTTGTATACCAAGAAACGGTGCCACTAATCTACTAATAGATGCATATAAAGCTGATCCATCGAATCAAAAAGAATCTTTCCGAGAATATCAAGACCACAATATAGAAGAAGCTTATCATTTTATAGAAGAAAAATTAGCAGGAGCTAATGATACTATTGATTATAACTAAATAATTTTAAAAATTTTTTCTCATTATCAATTCATTTTCATGAGAAAGACTCAAATTTACTCATCAGGATCTACATAATTTTTCCCATTTAACAAAACAGTATCCCCAATCGCGTCTATTAATTTTCTTTGAAACACCAAATTTAATAAACTTAATAAGTGCAATAAAAAAACCATTGTATCTCTATTGATAATTAATTAGAGTTATGAATAATATATAGTTTAATGCAAGATGCGGAAATCATCCAGAAAGTGACATCATTTTGGTATTAAATAGCATTAAATGATGCCAAATTAAATGGCACAAAATAGTATCAAATAATGTCGAACATTATTTAATGGTATCATCATATGATCGGCCTTTTATGGTATGAGTTGGTATCAATATGATCTACTTTTTGGATTATTATATTACGAAGTCAAATAGAGATTTTTGGATCTAAGGAGATGGTGCATTTTTCATAGGGAAAGAAGTGATAATAGTGAGGAAGAATAAGAAAGGTGGCCCATTATATCTGACGATTGACAGAATGTTATTATTAAGACCTATCATTATTTATTTTGCTAAACCTATGGTTGTTATTCTTTGAATCGAGATATAAATTTTAAGTTGAAATAGAATTTCATATTTATATAATATAAGTTATATCGTATATATCGTAAAAATGAACAATTTAAAATTAGAGAAATATTATGGCTGACGCAAACACCATCCAACAGTTTTTGGCTTCACCAAGTAGTTATACTTTACTGAATGTAAATGGAAAAATAACTGACACAGATCTAATAAAACTTTGTGCAGCATTAAAAGTTAATACAACACTGATTTCTCTTTATCTCCAATTTAAAGAGATAGGAGACGCTGGGGCGGCTGCTATTGCTCAGGCACTGGTGGGCAATGAAACACTGACTCAGCTTTACCTCTATTATAACCGGATAGGAGACGCTGGGGCGGCTGCTATTGCTCAGGCACTGGTGGGTAATACCACACTGACTCAGCTTTACCTCCATAATAACCAGATAGGAGATGCTGGGGCTGCTGCTATTGGCGAGGCCCTAGTGGGCAATGAAACACTGACTCAGCTTAACCTAGCTAATAACCAGATAGGAGATGCGGGGGCTGCTGCTATTGGCGAGGCCCTAGTGAGCAATAAAACACTGACTACGCTTAACCTAGCTAATAACCAGATAGGAGATGCGGGGGTGGAGACCTTAACAAGTCTAAAAATTCAACATTTTAGTATTTCTGGTCAAAGATCAGTTGTTAAACTAGAAAAGGT
>JAYUJO010000269.1:0-3825 GCA_043765215.1 Rickettsiales bacterium
CAAACTTAGTAGATTCCCATTTTTTCAAGGATTTATTTTTTAATATATTTAAAGCTTCTTTCGTAGTTTTTGCAAATTCACCATGTTTATTAAATGACATATCATCTATTTGATCGCCAATAACGATATATTTCTCTGGAAAAGTTTCTATATTTTGAGCAATAATATCATCACTTACACAAGAATCATATGGCACACCAGTTTCAATAAAATGTTTAAAGGCTATTTGACCTTTTTTTACTTCTTCAACTAACTGATCATTAGTCATAAAATCAAAATAATTTGGGTTAGATAATATAACTGGATCAAACCCATGTTTAATTAATTCTTTATTTAAAAGAAGATAAACCATTCTACAATTTCCATCTGTAAAAAAGTGCAAATTTTCAATATCTTGCATAAATTGCACAATTACTTTTAAGGTATCCAGATTTGGATTAATAACATCTTGTGAATAATTTTTATGTAATATTTTATAATGAGTAATTTTTTCTTCATGAGTCCATAATGTAGTTATTTCAAAATATGGAGAATTATCTACTATAGTCCATGGTGCTTTTTGTGCTCCAACCATTTTCTGTATTATAGTAGCTCTACTTTTTATCCATGTTAATAACTCTTTATCTTGTTGTGCTCCGAAAGTTCTACCACCTTCATACATATAACTTTCTGACAATCTTAAATGATCTTGAAATGGATAGGCTGAATGATGAATTTCTTTGATAAAATCAAAAGTTAACTCATTATCAAGTTGATTTAAGAAAAGTTTTTCAGCAGTTTCCTTTGTAAGATTCAAACTATTAGGCTCTCTCATTGTCCAAAATAAATGACCATAATTTGCTTCTAAATGTCCATTAGAAGAGTCTATCATTTTACAATTTAAATCCTGCCTTAATCCATCGACAAATAAGCGCCAAAAATTGGAGCCATTTAATGCTGTTAGGTATTGATCAACTGCATCTTTATTAATTTCTTTTTTCATAATATAAGTTTATTTAAAATTTAGTTAACTTATATTATATTTTTAATTTGTTTGTGTCAAGAATTAGTTAACTAATCTTAGTTATTTATTTGATATATACCGTTTTGGACAATTATTAATTTATATATATAATTTAATAATTATTGTAAAAAGGGGGGGTGTGAAGGTGAAAGTTAATTATGGTGACCCCTACGGGAATCGAACCCGTGTCTTCACCGTGAAAGGGTGACGTCCTAACCGCTAGACGAAGGGGCCTTATATATAGAGTATGTTTTAAAATAAATGCTTTAACATTTAGCTTTATCTGCAAAACTCAAAAAGAAGGCCATTAAAGTCATAACCTTTATACAGCTTTTATCATTATATTGCAAGAGAGTTTTTACAATATAATGATTTTTTATTTTTTTATGTTAGTTGAATACAAGTTCCATATATCAAATTAAATCAAACATAGAATAATTTAAATATTTAAGACCAAATATTTTTTACTTTTGAGAAAAATCCCTCATCTTTATAATCACTTTTAGTGTCGCCAAATTCAACGGCTAACTCCTCTAAGAGCTCAGTTTGCTTTTTGGTTAAATTCCTCGGCGTTTCAACAAATGCATGGGCGTATAAATCTCCACGAGCACTTGATCTAACGCGTGACATACCTTTGCCTTTGATGCGTAATTTCTCACCAGTTTGAGTGCCCGAGGGTACAGTTAATTTTATTTTCGACCCTTCAATAGTTGGAATTTCAATTTCACAACCAAGAGCAGCTTTGGCAAAATTTAAAGTTAGTTTTAAATGTAAATTATCACCTTCGACTTGGAAAATTTCATGGTTTTTTACATTTATAAAGACATAAAGATCACCAACTGAGCCGCCACGCATTCCGGCTTCTCCTTCTCCTGCGATACGAATTCTGACACCGCTTTCAACACCAGCGGGAATATTCACAATAAGATTTTTGTTTTTAGAACTGCGTCCAGTGCCATGGCATGTTGAACATGGATTTTTAATAACTTGCCCTTGCCCACCACACACATTACAAGTTTGCTCAATTGTGAAAAATCCTTGCTGCATTCTGACAGCTCCATGACCTTTACACTGACCGCATGTTGTTGTACTATTTGTATCTTTAGAACCTTTTCCTCCACATGGAGAACATTTGGCTTCTGCCGTGAAATTAATTTTTTTATCAACTCCTTTAAAAGCTTCTTCTAAAGTAATCTCTACGTTATATTTTAAGTCAGATCCACGCGCAGGAGCCTTTGTTCGAGAACCGCCGCCGCCGCCCATAAAATCACTAAAGAAATCACCAAAGATATCATTAATATCAGGTCCACTTCTATTTGAACTTGAGCTTGAGCGTGATTGTCTTCTTCCTGCTCCATTTTCAAAAGCATCGTGACCGTAACGATCGTAAGCAGATTTCTTTTGTGGATCTTTTAAAACGTCATAGGCTTCGCTAATTTCCTTAAACTTCTTTTCAGATTCTGGGCTATTTTGGTTGATATCAGGGTGATGTTTTTTGGCTAATTGCAGATATGCTTTTTTAAGCTCGCTTGCATCTGCAGACCGTGCTACACCTAATACCTGATAGTAATCTTTTTTTGTCATGTTCTATGCTCAATTTTAACGTATAGGATAGTATAATTTAAAGTATGAAGACTAAAACTTTAGCCCTCATACTTTTTAAAATTATTAAGCCTATTTATTTATCGTCACTTACATCCTTAAATTCACCTTCAACAACTTTGTCATCTTTAGGAGCTGTTTCAGTTGCTTCTGAAGCATGATCTTGTTGTTGCTCATTACCTGCATTTGCTGCATACATTGCTTCACCAATTTTCATGCTGGCCGTAGCTAAATTTTCAGTTTTTTCAGCTATTTGATCATTATTATCTTCGACTTCAAGTGCTTGTTTTAAATCCGAAATTGCGTTTTCGATATTTGTTTTATCATCTGCTGAAATTTTATCACCATGATCTTTAAGACTTTTTTCAGTTGAGTAAATTAAAGCATCCGCCTTATTTTTGATTTCAATTGATTCTTTGCGTTTTTTATCCTCTGAGGCATTTTGCTCTGCATCACGCACCATTTGCTCAATTTCATCATCTTTTAAGCCACCTGATGCCTGAATAGTCACTTTTTGTTCCTTGCCACTAGCTTTATCTTTAGCTGATACGTGAACGATACCATTAACATCAATATCAAATGTAACTTCAATTTGTGGCATGCCTCTTGGAGCTGGTGGAATGCCTTCTAAGTTAAATTGACCAAGTATTTTATTATGCGCAGCAATTTCTCTCTCACCTTGGAAAACACGGATTGTCACTGCATGCTGATTATCGTCTGCAGTTGAGAATGTTTGGCTTTTCTTAGTAGGTATTGTGGTATTACGGTCAATCAAACGAGTAAATACTCCTCCTAATGTTTCAATGCCTAGTGATAATGGCGTGACATCTAATAGTAATACATCTTTAACATCACCTTGCAATACACCACCCTGCACAGCTGCTCCAAGAGCAACAACCTCATCAGGATTAACACCTTTATGTGGCTCGCGACCAAAGAATTCTTTAACTTTCTCAATCACTTTTGGCATTCTGGTCATGCCGCCAACCAAAATAACTTCATCAACTTCACTAGCTTTTAAACCAGCATCCTTAAGAGCTTTTTTACATGGCTCCATAGTGCGATCAATTAGGTCCATGACAAGAGATTCAAGTTTTGCTCTTGTTAATTTAATATTCATATGTTTTGGACCAGCTGCATCAGCCGTGATATATGGTAAATTAACATCTGTTACTTGCGCACTTGATAGTTCTTTTTTAGCCTTTTCAGCAGCTTCTTTT
>JAYUJO010000270.1:0-1379 GCA_043765215.1 Rickettsiales bacterium
GAATTAATCATGATAATATCCGCGAGGGGGGGGGGGGAAATACAGAAAAGTTTTGAGTTTTTGCAATTTTTTAGTAGAACAAATTGTTTTGGTAACGTATATTGGGTTGTGTAAAATTAAACTGTAGGTTATATTAGAATAGAATATAATTCAAAAGGAACAATTTTATGAAGAAAGCAACAAGATATAAACAAGTAATAATAGCGGGATTATCAAATTTATATAATATACAGAGTGTTTTAGATTTTAATAGATTCGTGCTGATAACAATGGAAAGCCTGATGCTACTCGAGCGTGAGGAATACTTGAAGAGTAGCAATGACCAAATTAATTTATTAAATAAAGAATAATATAATTGCATAACTTCACCATATTCATCACACAAATTTAGCTTCATGCTTGAGTAGCCAAATTTTATTATCAATGCCGCCGCTATAGCCACCAAGCTTGCCGCTGGTATTAATAACGCGGTGGCAAGGAACAATCATGGCTAGCTGGTTTCTACCATTTGCGCTCGCAATCGCTCGAACGGCAGTTGCTTTGTTCAATGATTGCGCTTGCTGTAAATAACTTTTCGTTTGACCATAGGGAATTTTTGTTAGACTTTGCCAAACTGCATTTTGAAAAACAGTGCCGAGTAAATAATAAGGATTAAGGAATTCTTTCAAAGTACCAGCAAAATAATTATTCAATTCTTGAGTAATGGAAACTATTGGCTGCGAATTACCCAATATAATATGAGCTTTAGTTTTTAGAATTAAATTTTGTATTTCTTGTATGAGATTTTTTCTTTGGACGAATTCTAATAAATAAAGAGCTTTATCATCAGATATTACGATCATTGAATCATAAATTGTCTCAATCCATTTTGCTGTTAGAAATAATTGATTATTTTGACTATTAATTGAATTTGAAAATAGAAAATTTACTTGAGTTATAATATCCATTAAATATTTATGCTTAAATTGTATTTTTAATTTTAAGTTAAATATTTGTAACGCGCAAATAATATTATTTGATAATTTAATTTTATTTGCATAAGATCAAAATTATGTCGAATAACATTGCAGCAAACATAAAAAAATAAATTTAAATAAATCCATATTTAACTAACCTGAGTTCGACATAAGGTTAATGATATTATTATGTAAAAAGGTGAGCGTAAATTAAGGAGCATCTAACAAAGGAAAGAGGAATGTGATAGAGGTAAATTCATGAATAGAAATAATTATGAAGGAGCCAAAGATGAAGGAGATAAGTAAAGAAACTAGAAAGAGAAGAGAGAAATTAATAAGTGAATATGGAAGAAGGCAAATAAAATGCGATGATTTTTGTAAAATCAATAAAGTAAGCCGATCCAGTATATATAAATGGCGTAA
>JAYUJO010000271.1:0-3803 GCA_043765215.1 Rickettsiales bacterium
TAACTGATAAAATTCTTTTAACATGGTTAAATTAGTCGTCTTGCCCCATCTTCTTGGAAAGGTAAATAATGATACTTCGCTTTGATCATGCTCAATATCCCTTATTAGCATAGTTTTATCTACTAATATTGTACTACTTAATACTAATTTACGAAAATTACTTGTTCCTAAACCAGTAACAGGAATCTGACCATCAGCAAGGCTATTACTCAAATGTCTTATATTATCTACAAAAGGTGATAAAGATCTATAAACACCTAAATCTTTATATAATGGCGCAAAATATTTATTTATTCCCGAAGCAAAATTAGGAGCTTTCTGAAAAAAATTGGTTACCAGTCTATGCATGATGATTTTATACCTAATATACAAATATTAAATATTATTATAACCTAAATATTATATAATAAAAGAATTAAAACTATTATTAAATAGTTCCTATTAATTCTACATTTCACCAAATTTTATTTAAGTATTTATAGAGATTTATGTGATTAATATTAAGTTATATATTTTACTTTTTATCTTAGAGCCTAACTGTGAATATAAATAAAAGAAATTAATGATAGAAGGGAGAAGTAAAATAAAGTAAAAAAGAATTATTTTGAGATAAATAATGAAGTATCCAAATAAATTGAGAGATGAAGAATGGGAAATAATCAAGCGTTATGTGGAATCATCGACAAGAGGTAGAAAAGATACTATATGTAGGAGATTAATAATAGATGCAATATTTTACCAAAGCAGAACAGGATGTCAGTGGCAGTATTTACCCAGCGACTTTCCACAAACTATAAGACAGTGAATGGCTGTTATAACAAATGGATAAGCAGCGGTGTATGGGAAAGATTACATGGTGAGTTGGTAGCTAAATGTCGATCAGCTGTGGGAAAAAAACCCAGAATCGCCAACGGTAGGTATAATTGATTCACAATCTGTAAAAAGCACGCAAAAGTCAGAAGAAAAGGGTTATGATGCTGGTAAAAAGATTAAAGGAGTTAAGCGTCACATAGTAATTGATACAAATGGATTTGTATTGGCAATGCAGGTTCCGCAGCTAATATTTAAGATAGAGATGCAGCAATACTTATTTATCTATGGCCAAAAAAATATCCGTCAATACAAAGATTCTTTGCTGATGGCGGCTATGGGGGTCAATCACAAAATAAATGTTTATTGAAAACCAAGGCATTATTGTCAATAGTTAAAAGGAAGTCGACAAAGTTTGAGATCCTTCCAATTAGATGGATAGTGGAGCATACTTTTAGATGGATGAATAATTTTAGAAGGCTTAGCAAGCATTATTAACATACTACAAAGTCTGCAACTAATCAAATATATATATCTCTTTGATTAGATTAATATGTAAAAATTAACTTCTTGATCATTTATTCACAGATAGCCTCTTAATAAAGCTCAAATATTACGCGCAAATGAAATGTACTCATTCAAAATTAGGGCGAAGCTATAGATCATTTTTTAATAAAATTTGAGGGTAGAATTTAGGGGCCTATTTTTAATTTACACACTTTGTGGGAAAGGCTCACTTTAATATATTATCATCTCTTATACATAATTTTAAAATTATAGCTAATCCAGACATGCCCACTAATATATAAATCATTTTCTCAATCTGTGGTAATCCATTAAATAAATATGTGACGAAATTAAAATCAAAAATACCTATTGATCCCCAATTTACTGCACCAATGGCTGTCAATAATTTTATTATTTTAAACATCGTGTAACCTTTTTGTTATTTTTTCTAATTAACTTTTTTTGAATATATAAAATATAAGTTATTTATTATTATTTGATTTATCAGAGTCTTTTTTTCTATTGTCATGATTATCATGATCATTGTTTTCACTATTGCGAGAAGACTGACTGCCCCTTGAAATGATTTCTTTAACTTTATCCATTGATACAAAATCTTTGTCTTTATCGATCATGATTGATACCTTTATTTTGATGAATAATAACCAATACAAGAAATTTCTTGTAACTATAGTTTACTATTAGTTTAATAATTATGTCAATTATAAATATTTTAATTACAAGTTGATTATTTGTTTTTTATTATTTTACGACGATTAAAAGTAGAAAAAATGATTTAAACTTAATATTAGTGTTTTATAAGTTAACTAATATATATGATGTAACCTAATTAATTATAATGAACGAATAAAATTTAATTTTAACAGAATAACTCACCCTCTTGTCCCCCTAATAATTTCTCATCATCACTAATTTCTTCTGAAGCTGGTTGGTCAATAAGCGAATTCACACCTTCGATAGATTGAATCTTTAGTTGAGGTTGATTTGAATCATCACTTATTTCTTCTTTTAACCTTTTTAATCCTAATTTTTTATCGTCACTATTTGTGATATCCTCATCATCGGGCTCAATATACACTTTATAAGCACTTTTTTTTCTAACTATAGTTAGATACGAATTAAAATGCTTTAAGGCATTTTGTATAGTTACATTATTATCTAAATTATCTGTAATTATTTCAAATATTTTAACTGAATTTGCATCAATTTTATTGCATAAAATTATGCTATCAAAATATTTTTGATCATTTGTTAATATATTTTGTTGAAATACATTACTCCATACATCTATATCATTTATATCCATTATAGTACCACAATCAATTAAATGTTGTATAACGGAATTATTACCTTCTAAACAAGCTAACATTAAAAGATTATACATATCATAACCATGATGTTTTAATATATTATTTATATCATAATTATTATCAATTAATGTCGTTATCATCATATTTACAAGTTCAGCATGATTATTTTGCAATGCTACATATAAAGGTGTTTCATTATAGGCTCCTTTAATTTGAATTACATTAGAGGCCAAGCAGCCAAGTTTTTCAATTATAAATTTAGCAAGCTCAACATTTTTACTTTGGCAGGCTAAATGCAGCGCAGTATCATTATCATTATTTTTCTCTTGAAGAGCAGAAATTGCTTCATCTTCAAGTTTATCTAGCATAATCTTCACAAGATCAATATGCCCGACATAGCATGAAATATATATTGGTGTGTCATTATCATTATTTTTCTCTTGTAAAACATTGATTGCTTTATCTCCAAGCTTTTCAATTATAAATTTTGCAAGCTCAACATTTTTACTTTGGCAAGCTTCATGTAAAAGCGTGTTATTTTGTAAATTTTTAACTTGAAGAGCAGTAATTGCTTTATCTCCAAGCTTTTCAATTATAAATTTTACAAGCTCAATATGACCATTTTGACATGCGATGTGCAATGCTGTGTCCCCATCATCGTCCTTATCTTCAAATGCATCTATCAGATTATCCCCAAGCTTTTCAAACATAATATTTATGGCATATATAAAGCCATGCTTACACATTTTAAAAAAATCAGCTTGGGTAAATTTAATATCATTTAGCAATGTATCAACTATTTCAAATTACCCTTTAGAACATGCATTTTTTAAAGCTTTACTATCTATTTCAGCACCTTCCTGAATTAATTGCTCAATTTGCTTTATATTTGGAGTGGCGCTCTTAAGCAATTCACTCATTTCATCATTTAATTCAGCTTGATTCATAAATACCCTTAAATTATAATTATTTTATGGAATTTATTATCATAACTTAAACATTAAGTCAATTAATGTAAATAATAGTTAATGAATCTATAATCAATTGTAGCTCATATAAATGCAAGAGCTCTTGCTGCTTATGCCGGTCTTAATCCTAAGCATAGAATATCAGGTTCATCTGTTAGGGGTAAGACCAGAATATCTAAAATAGGAT
>JAYUJO010000272.1:0-1356 GCA_043765215.1 Rickettsiales bacterium
AACTTTTTATTATCTATGATTTTTTATTAAAATAATCAACAGCTTTTTTATATAAATCATCTGTGACATCAATACCTAGAAGTCCAAGTGGAGCCATCATGAACAAAGTTTTTCTAGCTGAATATTTTAAAGTATTAAGAATAAAGCTCTCTCTTTTTGCTGCTGAAGTCAGTATTTGATTGGCTTACTCACACTCTTTCACTTGTTCTTCAGGCATAGATTTTACTATTGAATATAATAATATAAATATTATTGATAGCCGCGATAGAAGTGTTTGATATTTGCTAGATTCGTAATAATTAATATTTCTTTTTATTTAGTTAAAACTAATAGCACTAACCATAGCGTATATTAAGTCCAAAATAAATAAATTACAATTTGTTTTTAAGTTTCAAAATATCATCAGCTGTAAGACCAGTGACTAATGTAATAGTTTTAATATCTATATTTTCCTTTAACATGTTAATGGCTATTTTCTCAATGCCTTTCTCAATACCCTTAGCTTCGCCTTCGGCTCTAGCAGCAGTTAGGATATCTTGCGAATGAGTTGCTTCTTTGAGATAATACAGATACTCATTGCGATCCTCATCGCTCATTTTCAACATATTTAAGCGCTCATCTATTTTTTTCATAAATGGCGACTTAAAGTCCTTTTTAGTTTCAGAGTGCTTCATGACATATAACCATTCATCTATTTCTTGATTAATAACATCATTAAACATAGGCACTGATATGAAAAAATATTCAGGAAATATATTACGATGTTCAAACATAATGCAACCTTGATTTGCTATGCGAACATCCATAGGATGCGCTGTGTCGATTGAATGAATGATAGTTTGACCATGCGATATTGGGTGATTCATATTTTTAGCAGCGAAATAAAGCAAGCTGATGTGGAATACTTTTTTGATAGTAGTATAGTCCTGGTTACCAGAAATACTATCAATAATGATTCGCGATGTATTAAAACAGGCTTTATGCATAAAGTTTGGCGTGAATGAGCGCTCAATCTCTACCATATATTTATTACCATCAGCATCTTCGACCACTAAGTCAGCAATAGATCTTTTTAAATGTTTCGATTCACGATTACTCTCTGCATCTAAAATAGCGTTGATCTTTACAGACTTATAGCCTTTTGAGGCAAATAAAGCTGAGATAAAGCCTTCGATAATATCATAATCGCCTTTATTGCGAAGTAGATACTTAATAGCGTAATCGAAACTGATTAATGGCTTTTTGTTACTCATATTCGTAAATATTTAAATTAGTTAATTCATAATGCTGATTAAATATTAGTATAACATAAAGCTTTGTAAAACAATAACTAATCTTAAGTTGGTGTTATATCTG
>JAYUJO010000273.1:0-3754 GCA_043765215.1 Rickettsiales bacterium
TGTGGCATATGGGATGGTGATCTATTAATTGTCGATCGAAGCATATCAGCCAAACATAATAAAATAGTAGTAGCCGTGCTTGATAATGAGTTGACAGTAAAACGCTATGTAATAAAAAATGGCAAAATATTACTTGTACCAGAAAATCCTGATTTTAATGTTATTGAGATTAACGAGACATCTAACATGATCATTTGGGGCGTAGTTAGTAGCGTTATTCATCAATTTGATTAAACATATAAAAAATGAGCATATCAGTATTTTTATTAGTAGATTGTAATAATTTTTATTGCTCGTGCGAGAGGATATTTAAACCTTCTCTAGAAAACACTCCTATTGCAGTATTATCCAATAATGATGGCTGCATTATTGCAAGATCAGATGAAGTTAAAGCTTTAAATATTCCAATGGCTGCTCCATATCATAAATACAAACAAGAATTGCAAAAACAGGGAGTCAAAGTTTTTTCCTCTAACTATCAATTATATGGTGATATATCTCATCGCATTATGCAAATATTAAGTCAATTTGCTCCTAATATGGAAATATATTCTATTGACGAAGCTTTCTTAAAAATTGAGTTTACTAACAATGATGAAATGTTAAACTTTGCCATAAAAATTAGATATATTATCAAGCAATGGGTTGGTATACCTGTATCTATTGGTATTGGGCCAACTAAAACATTAGCTAAAGTTGCGAATTATTTTGCTAAGAAATACCATAAAAAAATAGATGGAGTATATAATATATGCTCTAAAGCTAATCAAGACTATGCTTTATCAAAGCTTAACATTGGTAATCTATGGGGTGTTGGACGTGAATGGTCTAAAAAGATGAAGAGTAATAATATATTTACTGCCCTTGAACTTAAAAATGCTGATCCTAAATGGGTACGATCTCAGTTTTCAGTAGTAGGTGAGCGCATGGTCAGAGATTTAAATGGTATAAGTTGTCTAGATCTAGAAGAGAAACTAAACCTAGGCAAAATATTATGTCTTCAAAATCATTTGGCAGGGCTATTAATGATAAAGAAACGATTATGCAAGCATTGGCTAATTACACCTCAAAAGCTTGTGAAAAACTACGTATACAAAATGGCCAAGCGCAAGCTATATGTGTTTTTATACGAACTAATAGGTTTAGTAGTAGAGATGATCAATATAGTAATTCAATTATCATACCGTTTGAGCAGCCAACTAACTATACAGGAATCATATTGCAAACTGCTCGCAAAGCTTTAGATAAATTATACAAGCCTCAATATCAATATCATAAAGCGGGTATCATACTGCTTGATATAATGCCTAAAACTAATATTCAGCTAAATATGCTCATACCACAAGAAAAAACGCAGAAGACGGTATTAATTAATTCTATTGATCAAATAAATATAAAACTCGGTAACAATTTAGTGCGTTTTGCTGCGCAAGGAATAGGTAGAGAAGAGCCGTGGCAACTCCGATCTAATTTGCGATCTCCTAGATTCACTACAAATTGGTTAGAAATTCCTATTGCACAAGCTGATTGAATCTAAAAAAACTATGGTTCTTGTGGTTAAAAAAGTTTTGTACTGTATTTAAGTTTTAAATGTTGTTTGATTTATATTCACAATCAAAGTAAAATAAGGAGTTACTCCTTATTTTACTAAATTATAAAACAATTGAAAATGGAATTATACGAATTATATCAAAAGTTAGAAAAATCTAATGAATGGATCAAACCACAAGAATTAAAGCATACTAGAAAAAAAATATATGGCATGAATCAATTGGAATTCTCAAGTCTTTTAGGTGTACGCTATGAAACTTACAAAACTTGGGAACAAGGGAGATATAGACCATCATCCCCTGCCCAAGCTCTTCTTCACATGGCCACTAATTATAAAAAGATCTTCCTAAAAAATAGAGAACAGCTTTTAAAAAAAATTGGTGAGGTTTATTTA
Source organism: Rickettsiales bacterium (assembly GCA_043765215.1). Taxonomy (GTDB): domain Bacteria; phylum Pseudomonadota; class Alphaproteobacteria; order Rickettsiales; family Rickettsiaceae; genus Megaera_A. The sequence goes on from JAYUJO010000273.1 coordinate 1,946, forward strand.
TAAAGCTTTTCATTAAGTTATTACCAAAAATCTGCATCTGATTCATCCTTATAAATATATTCATCGTAATCCTCATCATATTCATCGCAGTAGCCATATTCATCTTCATCATTACTTGAATTTGAGCTTTCCAAACTTCTCAAAATCTCATCTGGACAGCCATCATATATAATTTGACCCTCAAGAATATCATATGGATCTTCAAATTCACTCTCTTCTTCATCAAAAGAATTGTCAAAATACATTTGTTCTTCATCGCTATCTGATACTTCACTTATTCGCTTATTTTGAATATTATTATATCTTTCAATAAAATCCCTTACAGAAATATTACCTAATAAATTATTTTCATCATATATCAGGTCATTAAATAATTCTCTGTTATTAAGATAATAGTTTATCATCTCTTTTAAATCCGCTCCATCACCAAATATATCGGATTTGCCACTATAAGTTTCAAAAAAAGATTTCACTTCATCACTTCCAAATGTACTAAATATTTCCTTTGGATTATTATACATATCAATGATCTCCCATATAAGCAAGTTATGTACTGATGATAAATTAATAAACTCTTGTGCAAAATATTGAATAATATTTATAAATTTAATAAGGCTAAATTCTCCAATTTTATTATCGGTGCCCTCTATATATTCACAATATATATCTATTAACTCTTTGAAATTTGTGACTCTATCTGTTAGCAAAATTATAACTTCATGATTTTGCATTAACTTTAAAGTCACAACTAAATCAAGCTGCATTTCTTTAATCGATAAATCACCTTTTTCAATCAAACTAAGCACTCTTTCAGTTTTGCAAATTTTAAATAGATCAATATCAATATCATTTGCACTTAAATTTAAAGTTTGTAGCTGATCCTTAAGCCTTGTAATTGCTAAGTTAGATATTCTATATAAATGATCTAAGGATATAGGAAAATGATCCCAATTTCCCTTAACATCCATAATTTTTTGTATATCTTCTTTTTTGGGAGCTTTGGGGCTAGATGGAGGAGTTAAGACTACGTGAGGAGCGCGACCAGTCTTTCCATAGGTCTCAGTTGTTTTTGGTTCTCGTGGTGTATATCCCGAAAGAGTAGCTGTTGCAATTTCTCTAGCGTAAATAGCAGGCTCACCTTTTTTTCCTAATAAACCATCTTTATCTTTCGTAGGCAGTGTTGCTAACCATAATCTATTTTGAACATCTATTGATCCCATTACAAAACCTATAGATGATGGTGGCGTCCATTCAGGCCCTTGAACAGTATGCTCATCTCTCTCTTTACCAGTTAACCCTTTATCTATACCCTTAATTTTATATTTATCTTTTAATCTAAACAATGTTGCATGATCCGCTATATTTCTACCATCAGTATATTTAGTTTGAACTAACTGTATATGTTGATCTTTATCTAAAGTAGGCCTTTTCTTACCAAAAGCTACTATTGCCTGAAAAGAATCAATAGTAGTTAACATCTCATCAGGAAGTTTAGGTATAATAATTTTTTCCGTTTTTTTCATTTTATTAGCCTTTTAAATTTATATATATTTACTCATATTATATATATTTTAATCATTATTTTGCAACTAATAATGCTACCCCCAGTTTCTTCCACCTATCTTTGATCTCAGGTCTCTCATGAAGCGCTCTTTTGCAATCAAGCAGCATTCCGTATAAAATATAGGCTTCATTCGGATGCATATAATCCAATCCAGCTTTAATAATTAAACCGCCCAGCTGTATCTTCTTCCTGGTATCTTCTTTTCTTTCATTTAATACTTGCTGCTTCATTTGTTTTACAAAATA
>JAYUJO010000274.1:0-3736 GCA_043765215.1 Rickettsiales bacterium
TGATATTTTGGATGTTCAAGATCAAATATCTATAGATGATGTAGGTGACACATAATATTCCTTAATGCACCTTTTAGCGGTTTTGGGCATTTGACCCCACCATGGTAATATTAAAATCTATTCGAAAAATATTAACAAAAAATACCAATAAGAAAATCCTTTAAATAGCATCTTTTATTTGAAGATTTAGTCCATTTTTTTGCTCTTGAAAAAAAATGGGTATTGCGCACGTTGTCTATATATTTTTTAATTTAATTTGAAATTAGTTATAAAAATTCTAGATACTAAGTTTGAATAGTATTTATGTGTCACAAACCCTCGTTTTTGTCTCAGTAATTAAAATGATGTTTTTGCTACTTTAAACTTGACTTATTATGTGTCATAATATATAGTCACTATCTAAGTGTCTGAATTTTTGTTTTTAGTAGGTTATGACACATCGAACATTTAAAGAGGTAAATTATGTTAATAGGCTATGCCCGAGTTTCGACAATTGATCAAAATCTAGACCTGCAACTTGATGCTTTGAAAAAAATAGGTTGTGAAAAATTATTTGAAGACAAAGTTAATGGCTCAAAATCAGACCGTCCTGGTTTAAATAAAGCATTAGAAGATCTTAGAAGCGGTGATACTCTTGTTGTCTGGAAACTAGATAGATTAGGTAGATCCCTTCGCAGTCTTATTGAACTAATTAATGATTTGCATGCAAAAAAAATTATGTTTCGTAGTATTCAAGATGGGATTGATACCTCAAGTCCTATTGGCCAATTTTTCTTTCATGTTACTGGAGCATTTGCAGAATTAGAACATAATCTTATTAAAGAAAGAACTACTGCAGGATTGAGCGCTGCAAGAGCTAGAGGGAGAACAGGAGGCAGAAGACCTTCTTTAAATACCAAACAAATACAAATGATGCTGAAAGTCTATGAAGACAGATCAGCTTCAATTAATGAAATATGTGAACAGTTTAAAATTAGTAGAAAAACCTTTTATCGCTATCTTGCTAGTTCTAAAATTGAAACTTAATAGTTTTTCTTTCAGGCTTCTTAAGTTAATATGATTGTTACAACATAGATCACCTCTTATTTACTCTTATAAGAGGTTTTTAATAGTTTAATCGTAATTAGATAGGGATGTCAATTGAGTATATTATTGCCTCTAAAAATACCCTAAAATGCCTTTTCTTGATTTTTAAATAGAACGAGCATTAGCCATCTTATATATGTAATTTTTATCTCTACGGCCAACAGCTATAATTTGTATTACTAATCTTGATTCTATTACTTTATAAACTAATCTATAGCCAACAGACTTAAGCTTAATTTTATAACAATTCTTCATTCCAGATAATTTATCTTTCGGAATGATCGGTGTTAATAACCTCTGCTTAAGCTTAGTTTTAAACTGTTCTTTTATTTCAGGACTTAATTTTTTCCATTCCTTTTGCGCTGATTCTAAAAACGTTAATTCATAAGTCATTTATATTAACCAGAATTTCTTTTTCTTGTAAACGAGTTTCAATTATTTTGCATAACTCCACATCGTCAATTACTTCTAACATAGCTTCATATAAAGCTATAGGAATACAGTAGAAAACAGGTTGGTTACGATTTAATATTGCCAATGGTTTACCATGTGCACTTTTTATAGTTGCCATCGGATTTGATTTTAATTCAGAAATGCTTGCTACAACATCAGAGCAAATAATATAACTCATTTTATTACCTAAAAACTTTAATTCAGTCTAATAATAGCTCTTTTTATCAGTCTATTCAATAAAATGTTGTAAAAAAATATGTGAAGTGAGCGCTTGCAAGCAATCAGAACTAATAAAATAATTTAGAAATATAATTATAATATTACATTTAAAAATAGGTGTTAGTATGCTTTCTCAAGTAAAAAAATGGGGCAAAGTTTAGGGGTCAGAATACCAAAAAAATAGCTGATCAGCTGGGCTTTAAAGAAGGTTCTAATATCAATATTAAAGTAAGTAATAATAAAATTATTATTACTTACTTTAATATTTCAGAATTAGGTTTACTGCTAAATGAAGTTAATGATCAAAATGGTCATTCACAAATATTTGATGATAATTTTGTGGGCAAAGAAATATGGTGAAATATACTCCTGAAAGAGGAGATATTGTATGGATAGACTTTGAGCCACGAAAGGGATGCGAAATACCTAAAGCAAGACCAGCATTAGTATTATCTCTAAGCAGTTACAATGCTAAAAGTGAATTAGCTTTATTTGTCCCTATCACTAGTTCTATAAAAAATATCCATTTGAAGTCGAAATAAAATATAATACTATCACTGGCGCTATTTTATGTGATCAAATCCTCTCAATGGACTGGAAAAAATGCAAGGCTAAAAAGATTGTCTCGCTTGAAAACAAATTATTAAATGAAGTATTACATAAGATTAGATTGATTTTGTTTTAAGTATCTAAAAAAGCCCTTAGGGTTGATAGGTCTTGCCACCTGCAGCCTGCACAGCAGAAATCAGCTTTTTATCTAAAGTTGCTAATGGCAGATTATGTTGTAGACATAAATTTAGGTAGCAGCCATCATATGAAGTCAATTGATATTTTTGCGAAAGCATTACAAGGTCAACTATAGTAGCATCGGACTTATCAGTTATTATGGGTAATTTTTCAAGCAATGAAAGAAAATGAAAAATTCCATTATCATTAATTCTTCCCCTTTTTTGTGCCATAAGTAAAACATTTGCTATTTCGATGTACCATAGCTTTGGTACTATAGCATTTGTGATATTTAGTGATGATAATACTGATTCAGTATAGGGCGTAGTCTCATCTTCAAAACACCAAGCTATTGCAACAGAGCAATCCAGAACAAATTTATTTTTCATTCTATCTTCTTCCCTCAGTTCTTAGTGCCTCAATTCCTCTATCAAGTTTTAAACAGTAATTCTGCCTAGTATTTCTAATTTGATCAATTATATCAGAAATTTCATTATCTTGGTTTTTTTTATTTATAGGAATTAATTTAGCAATAGCATGATTGTGTTTAGTAATAATAAACTCTTTTCCACTTTGCACCTGTGCCAATAAGTTGGAAAGATGAGTTTTTGCATTAAAACTGCTTACCTGATTTGACATATAATTAAACTAGTTTAAATTTATATTATACTAGTTTAATATATAAACACATTATATTCAAGTCTTTTATCATTAAAATAATAAATATTAGGTATGAAAATATGATATTGACTCATTTTCGATAAAGCAAGCTAACTCATCAAAAAAACTATGAGAATCGAGCGTGGGAGTCCATTGAGTGCTTGCGAAAATGCAGAGCTACTACATTAATTTGTAAAATAAATGTAGTAGCTAAAAAATAAATTTAGTATTTCTTCACTCTTCTTACTTTACTTCATATTTCTCTAATATTGTTTTCAGGTAGATCTGGTATAAAGTAACATATTTTTTTCTTCAGTCGATTAGCCACTAGAATTAAGCTACTCACCGATATTCTATTGGCGCTGCGCTCATATTTCGCTATCTGCTGCTGAGTTACACAGATAGCCTTAGCTAATTCTTTCCTACTAATACCAAGTCTTTCTCTCCTTGCTTTTATTTTCTGGCCTATAACTATGTCTATTTGTTTTAATTGTTCTTTGATATCATCTATATCCGCATTATTATTCATAACTTCGCCTTTCCCTAAGATTTTCTTTTACTAAAATATATTTATAATATGAACTTAAATGAT
>JAYUJO010000275.1:0-9958 GCA_043765215.1 Rickettsiales bacterium
ATTCTTCCTTTAGTTTTTAATTGTCCATCAAATATCATATTTTCAGCATCAATTTTTTTAAATTCAGCTGTGCAGGCTATTTCAGCAATTCTGCGACCTGTAACAGCTGCTAAGCCTATCAAGTTATCGTATAGATGAGGTGATGATAATAGTAATATACTTGTGTCTAAATAATTACCGACGTTATAAATCAGTCTTAAGTTAGATTTATCTTTTTTAATATTAGCATTTTTATCAGAAATAAATTCCTGTTGCTGCTCAGTAGTTAATCTTAAAATACTTAAAGCTATATTTAAAAGATTGACTCCTTTTTTTTCTAAGTTGGCATCTATATTATTTTTTAGGTAGTTTCTGTAAGTTGTGAAAGAATTCTTTAAGCTATTGATAGTATTATAATTTTTTTCTAAATATTCTCTTTCAGTTTCTAATCTTTTTCTAATCCAGCTAATGGATTTATAACTAATAATATCATTATATAAACTTTTTGGATCAGATAAGGCCATATTCAAAATATTAATTAATATTGATTTTTAATGTGTCAAATAATATTCAAGCAAATTTTTTTAAAGGCGTATCATTTAGAGTTTTCCTGTACTAGTGTCCTGCTGAGTACTTGTGTAAAATACTTGCGATAAGAGTTTGATAAGGTAATCCTTCAAACGCAGCCTTTTGTTTGATTCGCTTTAAGTCGCTACTAGAAATACGAATATTAATTCGTGCATCTTTAGATAAGTAATTATCTGCTGCTTTTACAGCTCGTTTTTTTTCTTGATCAATATTTTCAGTAGTTTGCCATTCACCACTTTCGAAAGAATTAAGAAGCAATTCTTCTTCTTGATTTAGTGATATTTTTGGTAAAATGTTATTATTCATTATTATTCTCCTTTAAGTATTTTTTCTTAGCTTTACGACCTTAGAAAAATTGTTTTAAGAAAAATAGTTTCATCATCTTGTATAATAAAAGGAACCAAATAAATATAGTGATTAAGCTCTACAATATACATTTTTTGATTATAATATTTCTCAGAATTAGGGTGTTCAACTATGTCTATTAAACAGCCATTTTGAATAGCAGAAATTATTTCCTCAAAACTTATGTTTCTTTCCAAAACAAGCTTTTGGTTTTTCTCTCTTAAGAAATCGTAAGTATAATTAAATTTATTATTCATTAGAATATAATATCACAATGTGTGCCGTATATCAACAAATATATTTTGTAGCTTCCTTTTTTGTTTGAAATCGCTATTTTCAGCTGGTTATGATTAAGCAAAAATACTTTTTAATAATTATAGCAAAACTTGGTAATAAGTAAGATATTAAGAAGAAAATTTAATCAATAGATTTTCTTAGATATAATTTAGGTGGTTTAATCATCAAATTATTACTAAATATTCTGTGCTATTTTATACTTGCTTTGTATTGAAAATTCCAAAGCAAGTATAAAATTCATCTTATATCCTAAGTTAAATCAGAATCATTAATATCGCCAATAATAATTTGTTCTGCTTGTTCATTTTGAGTAATATCATCATTGATGATCAAATCAAGTGGCTCAATATTTACATTAATATCTGTAAATTTTTCAGTTACTTGATCTGTCAGTGCTTTAATTATTTCCTTTTCTAAATGTAATGTCTTGTCATAATCAATATTTACTCCTACCTTAACGACTTTAAAACCATGTGGCACAGGCCTTGCATAACTTTTATCGTTAATTTGTTTAATCGCAGATGATGCTTCATGCTGGTTGTACTTTAATTCTAATATCACTGCTGTATGAAATTCTTTACTAATATATAATAGATCAGCTCTCCCATCACCTATATGTACCTCCGTAGCAAATTGATTAACTCCCTTAAGCTGCAATATGGTATAGCTGAGTATGGAATGTAATAAATCTTCATTTCCATGCCAATATTCTTCCCCATCTTCAATATTAATAGCTTCTTTATTTATTTTATTGAAACTTGGTGCTGCTTTAAATATATGTCCCAATGCTAATTTTAGATCATTGATCACTTTGTCATAATCACCTTTTGATCTTGCCTCGAGTAATAATTGAAATTGATCTGTCACTTTATGGAATAACATTGAATCTATATTATATTGACTTTTATAATATGTTAATAATTTACTCCTAAGAATATCTTGCACTTCTCTATTAGGAGCAATATATAAGTTTGAATTCTTCATTTTGGTCAGATAACCGCCAAATGTTAAATAAGAAAATAAGACGTCAGCTGCTTCCTCTGTTATTTTGCTATTGGAACCTAAGTGCAATATTTGCTTAAGATTATTATAATCTTCTACGCTAAGTTCAGATTTCAATTCAAAGCTTATAGCCTCGCCAGAAATCAGTTTTTCGATTTTATACTTAATATTAGGATGCTTTAATAAGGGAGTAATAAAATTAACATTTCCACTTTCTCCCCAGTAATTTTTTAATATTTCCTGCTCAGAGTTGTTGGCAATATACCTAACGGCTTGATACTTACTTAATATATTTACTACAGACCAGGGATTATATATCTCAAAGTCACCAGAATTATAGCCATTATACCAATCTTTGATGGCCTCTTGCATTTTACTATCAACATTATAAGCATCGCATAACTTACTTACTTCTTCTTGCGTGAAGCCATAATATCTTGAATATTCAATATCATTCATTCCGTAAGCAACTACATTATTTAATCCAGAAAATATATTTGCTTTAGCCAGCTTAAAAATGCCAGTCATAATGGCTTTTTCTAAGTAATCATTACCTTTTAATGCAGGGCTTAAAAAATCTCTGTATAATTCTATTATATCAGCAATATCTTCAGCGCTAGCTCTGTGGTGTATATAAGCCTTATTAATGGCTGAATCATACTCATCTATTAAGATTATCACTTTCTTACCATGATGCTGGTAAAGTAATTGAGTTAGATATTTTAAACTTTTTTTGATTTGTGCTGGATTAAGATCGATCACTTCTAGTTCATCCATAAAGCGAGCAGTTAAACGTAATTGTGTTTGATTTAATTTATCACTTTCAAGTAAATAACTATGTTCCTGCCAAGCTTCATTAATTTGGTTACTCAATCCACTTAAACTATCTTGATAAGAGGAACCTGAAACATCTTTAAGATCGAGGTAAATTACCGGGGTGGTACCCTGTATACACATTATATTTTCGTTATTAGCGATCTTTAAAGCTGGCAATGATTTAGTTGCTAAGTCGTTAGATCGATTTAATACTATCTCTCCTCCAGCAAATAATTTATAGCTCTCGCTTTCTTCTTTAGGTAAAATATTACCTTGTGAGCTAATAGGTAGTTGATAAAACTCTTTTAACATTGTTAAGTTAGTAGTTTTACCCCATCTTCTTGGAAAGGTGAATAATGATACTTCGTTATTATGCTCTTGTATATCAGCTATTAATTCAGTTTTATCAACCAATATTGTACTACTAGACACTAATTTTCGAAAACTACTAGCACCAATCATAGTGACTGGTTTTTCCCCACTCTCTATGTTATAGCTACGATAGATAGGCTTTAGGCCGTAAACTGCTCCTCTCATCCCTATAAATAAAGCTGGTATTCTTGATACAGCTCCTGCTGCTATATTACTAAACATAAACTGACTCTTTTTTTGAGATTAATAAGTTATTGAAATAACTATAGCATAATAGAGTCTTAATGTTAAGAATCATTACTATTTACGGTAATAATCTTAATATAAATTCATTATCTATCGATATTTTAATACCCTGATTTTATTATCTAACATTAATTATCACCATAATGGCTCCACATACGTAAAACTTTTATTGTCTCTTACTAGGTTAAAACATTCGCCTTCAGGCGAATAAGACTTTAGTCCGTGTAATTAGAACTAGAAAAAAAATGGTAATTTTTAACTTTTGATCTTATTTACTATTTCTTCAATATATTCTATCCTAAACGAAATTAAGCTTGCTTTAAAAAAAGCAATGGGTAGCATATATGACAGAGTATAGCAAAACCAGTCACACAGTTTTTTACCATCGATTTCACATAGTTTGGATTACAAAATATAGATATAGAGTTCTGCAAGGATCTTTGCGATTAAGGCTCAGAGAGATTATAGCTCAAGTGTCTGAAGAAATGGGTATAAGAATCATTAACGGTGTATTGTCAGCTGATCATGTCCATATGTTCGCCCTCATATATCAGTGAGTGAATTTGTAAAAATTGCCAAAGGTAGATCTTCAAGAAAGATTCAAACTGAGTTTTCTGAAATACGTAAAAAATATTTGGGTCGTCATTTTTGGGCTAGAGGTTTCTTTAGTTCAACGAGTGGCAACATTACCGATGAAATGATTAATGAATACATAAATCAACATTCTGAAGCTCACAAGTCTGATAATATTCGTAATATCTCTTTAGAATAGTCCGAGACTTCCAGTCTGAATTTCAACCCACCGGCTTCCATCCGGTCTGTAATTGAATGAAAAATTTACTATAATCCTCCGCTCTTCCTATTAAAACGTCTAGGTTATTCTTCTCCTTAAATTAAATCTGCTTTATCAAATATTTATGATTTTGAACAATTATTAAACTTTAGGTTGATTTAATAATTTATATTGGTGATACTAATTATTAAATTTAAAGAGGAAATATAATATGGATGCAGATCAAGATGAAGGAAGTGAAGAGCAACAAAGAGTTGCAGAAGTACTTTCATATTTACAAAATAATTTAAAAACACCATCTACAGATATAGAAAATTATATTAATATAATTTATCCTCCTAAAGATGGTAAGGATTGGCCCGATAAAATAGTTAACTTTTATCTTGAGCATTGGGGTCAAGAAGACCATTCTACTGGCGCTTCTTCTCCTTCCTCTAAAAAAATAAAATACATATCTATGGATATAGATATGACACCAGACATACATGTTGCTGAAGAAATAATTAAAAGAATTCAAGGGGAAAGTCTTGATGAAGCAATCCCTAGCGGTGCATCACTACTTAGGGAAAGTCAGCTTGAGTACTTACGCCAGTATCTTGGTGATAATTCTAATATCTTTAAAATATTTGAAAAAGAAGTCACAGTAGATAATACTCAAAGATCTGAGCAAAAACAAGAAATAGAACTGATACCGCTTGCTAAAATTGATACAGATCAACATCCTTCTAATGATGTTAATAAATTTGTAGAACAGAGAAACCTAAAACAGCAAGCAAATTCGATCGAATTACTAAAAGGAAGCGAAACAAGCAGTAACAAAAATATTTTACAATACAAAATTACTTTTGGTGAAGCAAATAGGGTAGGTGATAGTACTGAGCGAAATATAGTTGATTTGGAAACAGACGAATTAGATATACAATACGAAAAAGGTTATTTAGAGGAAATATGTACAAAAATTAACCAGCAGGAAAATATTGAGCCAATTTTAGTCAAACAATTAATCAATTATTTAGAAAAAATAAGAGAAGTAAGAATGTTTGATTATTGCCAAGAAAACGATGATTACCAAAATATATTAGTAATTGGTCATACAGGCACTGGAAAAAGTACATTAATTAATTATTTATTAGATAATAGATTAATTGTTACTTTATCTAATACAAAAGATTTTACAGGAATACGCGCTGAAATAAAATTGGACCAGGGTGAAAATGGGCCAGTTATTGGTAATAGTGATAAGGCGGAAACCTCTAATATCATAGGATGGCGTGATGAAATAAATAAGATTATTTATTGGGATTTTCCTGGTTTTAGTGATAATCGCGATATAGGACAAAGACTACAAAATATAATTTTAGCTCGATCTTTTATACAAACACAAAAAAGTGTAAATTTTTTAATTTTAGCTCCTCATAGTATATTCGATACTGATCGAGATAATGCTAATTTACCTAATTTCGTGGAAAATATAAATAGTTTTTTTGGTGAAACCCAAGCGCAAAGAGTTTGGGAACAATATGCTCCTTATACTAGCTTTATATTAACGCAAGGTGTACGTGAGGAGCCTGAGTATGTTAATGTTAGGGGGGGGGCACTGCGCCTGGTGAAGATACTCTTTGAGCCAAATAGAGAATATTATATGGGACAAGCTGGAGGAAGGTTAGAACATGAGCAAAAAGCAATATTTAAGGCAATTCACGAGGGAAATTTAGATATAGCAGTTTTTCCTAAGATATTCAGGTTCTTTGATAATGTAGGAAATGAGATGATAGAAACAAACGAAGGTTTTATTACGCCGGACTATAGAGATGAGATAGTGAACACTATTTTATACAAAGGGCCAAATCACGATAATCCACGAGTCCCGATGGATGTAACACCGGAATTTATCAAAAATTTCTATAGAGCTAATGGTAACAATAGTGTTACCCTCATTAAATTTGGAACAGTGATCAATAAATATATTCAGGATCTTATTATTAATATATTTAAATTAGAGAAAGAAACATTTGTCAGCGCCTTATCGAATGAAAGTAATATAATTAACCACAAAACGATAAAAAGTTTGTTAAAACAAGAAATGCTTTTCAGTGAAACTAGAGAAAGAAAAGATTTTTTGGAAAGAATTGAAAAAATTAGCGGCCATTACTATGATAGAATAAAAAAAGCAGTAGAAGTTTTTGACTTTTTGCAAAATATTCACCAAATTGATGATCTAAATAATATAGCGGGTTGGAGAGACCTAGCTAAAGATTATTATAAGTTAATGCAATATAAAGAGGTTTCAAATGATTCTCATTTTAAAATTGAGGGATTTGCTATTAGTGCTTCTTATGTACAGTCTAGATTAGAGCAATATCAACGTGATTATGAACATAACCCGAAATTGATTATGGTTTACTCTTATTTATTTGTTGTCGATAGCGATATAAAATCGTCCGGAGTTAATTTAAGAATTTGCTCTTTAAAGTGGAATATTATCAAGCAAAGAATTTTTGATTTATCAGGCGCAGACGGTAAATCTTATCTGGGAAAAGAAGCAAAAGCAGAAAACGGTGCCAATGCTATCGATACCATAGAAAATGGTAAAGGACAAAATGGACAAAATGGACAAAATGGTGGTGATGGTAAATTTGGTGGTCACTTTTACGGTTACGGAAGATTAGTTATTCAAATAGGTGATGGTGCTTCTTTGACAATCAATGTAAGCGGTGGTAGTGGTGGCAAAGGCCAAGTTGGAGGCGACGGCTCAAATGGCCTAGATGGTAAATCTGGTTTAGAAAAAATTATGTCTGAAAAAGCGTATGCTGAAGCAAGATTATTTTTACTTAATCATATGAAAAAAATTAGAGATGAGTTGGGTAATAAATCGGTCCAAGAACTAGATCAAATTATTTTAAATGACGACCGGTCTAGAACTCAAGAAGAAATGTCAATTGCTAGCCTTCTTAAAGCTAAATTAAAATTAGATGATTTACAATTGCGGAAGCAAGGAGCAGAGAGAGAAATAACTGAAGAAGATACACTAACTACAGAAGAAAAAAAAGTAGAAATAAATCTTATAGGAAAAGCTATCCGTAATTTATTTGATGAATCTTATAAAATTTATTCTCCTCCGGCAAAAAAATCGTTTGATAAAACAGTTTCAGCAGAGAAAGCTTTTTATAAAGAAATTTGGGTATCAGTAGGAGAGTACGCTAATATTATTCAAAATTTAGATAATAAAATAGCAGAATTTGAAAAACAAACAAAAAGTCATACAGAAGAACAATATGAAATTATTAAAAGCCATTTTATAGAATTTGATCGGTGCCGCACTAATCACAAATCAAAACAAATTGAGCTAGAAGATGAATTAACAAAATTTGAAGCAGTTCTCGCACTTATTGAAAAAGAGTATAATAAGTCATGGCGATTTAGCCCGAGTGTGCTAAACCGCAATCAAATACACCAGGAAAGGGCAGAAGCAAAAATCATTTTAATGAACTTTAAAAATGTAGCTGCAGAGCGCTTAAACATACTTAAAGAAGTACAAGAAGCAAAAACTAATTTCTATAATATTAACTCTCAAAAAGATCACTCTGCTCGAACTGGTTATAATGATTCATTGTTAAGCAATGAAAACGCTAGACCGATTTCTATAAAAAACGTCGGCCTAGATGAGATCGTAAGAAATCAAGAAGAGATATTAAAAAACCTTAAAACCTCTTATGACAAAGAGCAGAAGATACAAGAGAAGAAAAAAATAGAATATGATGAGCTGAAAAAAGTATTAGAAAAAAACGAAGAAAATAGTATTGATAATACTGAGATAAGGAGATCTTTGGAAATTTGGGAAGCTGAATTTAAAAAATATGATGAATTAAAAGCAAAATATGAGCACTTTGAAAAAGTTGTAAAAAGGCTCAAAGAAGCAAATGAACAACTCGAAATGAAAAAAGATAGTCAAAAGCAAGCAAAAGAAAATTACGATGAACACTATAATAAATGCCGTAATAATAGCTTACGTGACACTGAAATTTCTCAAACTATAATAAATCTAGCAGAAAAAATCAATGATGGTTACAATAAAATAATTAAGCTTACAAGAGAATCAAACGAAACTCATGAAGAAGAAGCTAAAAGTGCCGAGAATTTATTACTTTGTTCTCCCTTATTACGCGAATGTTATCGCGAAAAAATTAAATTTTTTGACAAGGAATCTAAACTCGAAGCTCTGTTTGATATTTTCTTTTTATTTAATGAACAATATATAGAAAAATACAGTATTAGTGGCTCACAAGGCGAAATGGGCGGTAATGCTGGAACTGGTGGTTTGGCTGGTCGACCTGGCAAAAATGGTAAAGCTATAATTAAAATTGCTCAGTGTTCTTTAATTCTATGTAAAGAAGAGCAAAATTTCAAGGCCTTGACCGGCAAAAGCGGCAAGATAGGTTTAGGAGGGAAAAATGAAAAAAAAATAGAATGTCTTTACTTAAATGAAAAATTTCTTCCTTTTTTTCGAGGAATCAAGGAAGAAAATCTGCAAACAAATATTCAGAATAAAAAGTTAGAGTTATTTTCTCATTCTTTTACTGAACTAGCTGAAATAGGTGGTATCGCTGCTGGTCAAACAGTACTTAGTTACGGTGTAAGAAGCGCACTTATAACGGTTTTGGAGCACGGTACTATACATGGAGCTAATAAGATATTAGCAAGCCTTTTTGTTAGTTTAGGCACTTTCTCTATTGTCGCTGGTGCTGTGATTTTACCCATAGCATTTTTTGGAGCACAATTAATCATGAGCTCTATGATAGCTTGTCTTAGATCTAATATAATTGATGGACCTTACGAAATTGGTACTAGTGATCAAGCTGAGCCAGGTAAGGAAGCTGAAGAAATGGAAGATCAGAGGGAACCAGTAGAGCCAAAAGTGATAGAATTAGATGAAGCTGAAATAATGAAAGATTTTCATAAATTTCTGACAGAAAAATTAGCTCTTATGAATGCATTAAATATGGAAGAAGCGGACATAATTGATATAGAATTAGGGTTCTCTGGTGAGGCGCCTCTAGAACCTGAATTTAATGCAGAATATACAGTATAATAGAAGTTGATGATAAAAAAAATAGGTGATAAAAGATACTGCCAATATTACCTTAGTGACTTAGCACATGATTTTTAGCTACGCATTCTGATGGCGAAACAGGCTCTAAGGCAGGAAGAGCTACAATAAATACTAGAGGTCCGTAAAAAGCTCTAGAATCAATGGTTTTAAGTGAGATAATTACTAGTGGGCAAGATAATCAAGAAATAGATGGTTTCATATATGACAAAGCTTAGGATGTTATCAAATAATGATTTCAATAACGGGTTTTAGCGGAGGTAATGATATTTGGTTAAACTGACACGCAAATTAAAGGCGGGCAATATTTTTGTGAGCGTCTGATAAAGGTGGTCTTATAATAATAGAAAGAATTTGATAAATTAAAATATCAGATAAATATTATAATAGGGTAGTCAAATGATAAAAAGGAA
>JAYUJO010000276.1:0-9848 GCA_043765215.1 Rickettsiales bacterium
CTTAGTTGTCTCAGAAATGGTCGCAAGCAGAGCAATGATAGTTAATTCTCATCAATCTCTGCAGAAATGCGCCATTGATCATGATGAAAATGATGCCACAAAGGCGTGCGTTCAACTAGCTGGGTGCGAACCAGATGTAATTGCAAGATCTGCTCAGATGAATGAAGATATGGGAGCTAAAATTATAGATTTAAATTTTGGTTGTCCAGCAAAAAAAGTTGTTGGTGGCTTTGCTGGATCAGCTTTAATGAGGGAAATTAAACTAGCAACTGCAATTTTGACAGATACTGTTAAAGCCGTTAAAATTCCAGTTACATTGAAAATGAGAATGGGTTGGGATGATGACACTAAAAATGCACCTGAAATTGCTAGAATTGCTGAAGATGTTGGTATAAAAATGATTACGGTTCATGGCAGAACTAGATGCCAATTTTATACTGGAAAAGCTGATTGGCAATTCATTTCTAAAGTTAAGGACGTAGTAAAAATTCCAGTGATAGCTAATGGTGATATAGTATGTAATAATACTGCAATAATGGCTTTAAGCCAATCTAAAGCAGATGGAATAATGGTTGGTCGTGGTTGCTATGGCAAACCATGGTTAATAGCGCAAATTGCTCATTTTTTAAAAACAGGAGAAGAACTTCCAGCTCCATCTCTAGAAATGCAATTAAAAATCATTTTGGCCCATTATGATGAAATGGTAGAGTATTATGATGGTGATACGGGAGTTAAAATTGCTAGAAAACATTTAATCTGGTATAGTTGTGGTTTGCCAAAATCTGGTGAGTTTCGCGCTACAATTAATCAGTTAGTTGACGCAAATATTGTTAAGAATAAAGTTATAGAATTTTACGAATCATTAATTTAAGCATTTAAGTTTGTTATGAATAAAAATTATGACTCCTTATCGGGAGCAGTTGAGGCTAGTTTAGATAAATTTTTTAAAATGCATGATGGCGATAATCCAGAAACTGGTTTATATGATAGGGTAATTAATGAGGTTGAGAAGATTTTAATTATTAAAACTTTAGCTCACACGAATAATATTCAAATTCAAGCAGCTAAAATTTTAGGAATAAATCGAAATACATTAAGAAAAAAAATGAAAGAATTAAGAATTGAATAAAAATTTTAATGGAAAAACTGTTACAGAAAATTATTTTTTATATAACTGCTGTAATAACTTTTATTGCTTTATGTGTTAATGTCTTCTTTCTCATTCAAGAATTATTTAGTAATTGTAATTCCAATATTATATTAAAATTTATTTTAATTTCTTTAGGCTTAATATTAATTTTATGTATTCTATATGTAGTAAACAGATTATCTAATAATTTCACTCTCTTTTATCGAGGTCATAAAAGAATTTCGCGCCTGAAAAAAAGAATTATTATTGCATTTAGTCTAGGTGCAGCAATACCAACAATTATGGTTGCCGTATTTTCTACATATTTCTTTAACTACGGTATAGAAGCTTGGTTTGATAAGAAAATTTCAAATGTTCTTGATCAATCAGTAAGTGTTGGTGAATCTTATATTAATGAACATAAATTGCAATTAAAGGAAACTGCTATTTCAGTTGGGGATGATATAAGCTCAATGTATTATGATCTGATTCATAGCCCAGAATTATTTGCAAAAGTAATTAATGCTCAAGCAGAAATGCGATCACTAGATGAAGCAATGGTTTTTCAAAAAAACTCTAATACAATATTAGCCCAATCATCGTTTAGTTTTTCATTAGCATTCATGACAATTCCTGCTCATTTAATTAAACAAGCTGACAGAGGAGAAGTTGTATATATTGGATCTGACCCATCAAAAATTCGTTTCCTAATAAAAATTCGAGGTTATGAGGATACTTATTTATTAATTGGTAGATTGGTTGATTTAAAAATTATTGACCATATCAGTAAAACTAATGGAGCAGCACAGGAATACAATATTATTAAAAATCAAATCATTTCAATGCAGATTAAATTTACTATGATATTTGTGCTACTTAGTATGATATTATTAGTGAGCGCGATTATATGGGGTAAAAGATTTGCTGAAAAAATAGTAAGACCCATTCGTGAATTAGTCGTTGCAGCTGAAAGAGTTAAAAATGGTGATTTTTCAGCTCAAGTTCCACTTGATGGTTTGAAAAAAGATGAAATTAGGGTTTTGTCATCAGGGTTTAATAGAATGGTTAATCAAATTGACTGTCAGCAAAAAGAATTAATTGTAGCCCAGCGTGCTCTAGCTTGGTCCGATGTTGCTAGAAGAGTTGCGCATGAAATTAAAAATCCTCTAACTCCAATTCAATTATCAGCTGAGAGATTGCTTAAGAAGTTTAAGAACGAAGTATCTGATCCAGAATCTTTTGAAAAATATGCTAATAATATTTTAAGAAACTCTAATGATATAAGAAATATAGTATCTGAGTTCGTTGAATTTGCTCGTCTTCCACTGCCAACATTTTCTGATTGTGAGCTATATTCATTATTAAATGATTTAATTGAATCTAGAAAACTTATTAATAGTAATATCAATTATAATTTCATATCTAACGTTAAGGAATATGTTTTTTTCTGCGATGTTGCACAAATTAATAGAGCTATGGTAAATTTGTTACTTAATGCAGAACAAGCCTTCGAGGAAAATAAAAAAGATAAAAAAATTAATGTGATATTGCAAGTGAGTGGACAATCGATCGAAATTTCTGTTGAAGATAATGCAAGTGGTTTTAGTGAAAAATTGTTACATTCAGCTAAGAAAGCATATATATCAACAAAGAAGAATGGTATGGGCTTAGGATTGTCTATTGTTGATAAAATTGTTACAGATCATTATGGTCAATTAATAATTTTAAATAATGAGAATAAGGGTGCTACAGTTAGATTAACGATAAACACATCATTCTTAAAAAATAAGTTAAATTTATAGTTTATTTAATTTAATTATTAATACTATTGTAATGAAACTAATAAATATGTTGTATATTTGCTATAAAAGATGTTGATTTATTTTTTTATAAAGTATAAGTTTTATATAAGTATTTTATGAATTTTAAGTTAACTAGAAACAATTGAGTTTACCATTGTTCTTTATTCTTAAAAAAGTCAAAAGAAAACGAATTATTATTTTATTACAAAAAAGTTTAAAGAGCTAAAAAATTATGGCGTTAGATATATTGGTTGTTGATGATGAAGCAGATATTAGAGATTTAATATGTGACATATTAAAAGATGAGGGCTTTTCAAATCGAATGGCTGCAAATAGCACGCAAGCATTCAAATTAATTGCTGAAAAAGTTCCAAACGCTATAATTCTTGACATTTGGTTACAAGATAGCGACTTAGACGGACTTGGCATATTAGAAATGGTTAAAAAACAATATCCAATGACTCCAATTATAGTTATTAGTGGTCATGGCACAATTGAAACTGCTGTGAGCGCTATTAAGATGGGTGCATATGATTATTTAGAAAAGCCATTTACTCATGATAAATTAATGATTATTCTTAAGCGAGCTTGCGAATCTGCAAAGCTTAAAAAAGAGAACCTAGAATTAAAATCAAAAGTTATTGATAAAACGGAGTTTATTGGCTCTGCAGCATTAATTGTAAAATTAAAATCTGAAATTGAGAAAGTTGCTCCAACATCAGGAAGAGTAATGATTCATGGTGCAATTGGAAGTGGTAAGGAATTATCAGCCAGATTAATTCATAAGAAATCAAGAAGAGTGAATGGACCTTTCATAGTTTTTAATACCAGTACTGTGCATCCAATGAAAATTCAGATAGAGCTTTTTGGAGAAGATGAACGACAAGAAAAAAATAATTTATTTGATAAAAGAATAAGTGTATTAGAAGCTGCAAATAATGGTACATTATATATTGATGATGTAGGTGAGATGCCAATTGCTGCTCAAAATAGATTGCTTAAATTTTTAAAAGATCAAATTATTGTTAGAGGTGCCAAAACAATTAAATTAGATGTTAGGATAATTACCTCTAGTACAAAAGATTTACAGACAGAGACTATATCTGGAAAATTTAGACAAGATTTATATTATAGACTTAATGTAGTACCATTGATAGTGCCTCTTTTATCAGAGCGTAAAGAAGACATACCATTATTAGTAAAATATTTTATTAAACAACTATCTAAATTCTCTGGTCTTAAAGAAAGAGAGTTTTCTGATGAAGCCATAGCAGCTCTACAAGCGTATAATTGGCCAGGTAATGTTCGTCAGCTTAGAAATGTTATTGAATGGACGTTAATCATGAACCCTCCTATAGTAAACTGTACAGATAAAATCAAATCCGATATGCTGCCTCAAGATGTAATTAATAATAGTGTTAATATTTCAAAACCAGATACTAATTTGGATATGATGTCAATGCCACTTCGCGAAGCTAGAGAAGTGTTTGAAAGACAATATTTAACAGCTCAAATGAATAGATTTAATAGTAATATTTCTAAAACTTCTACATTTGTAGGAATGGAGCGATCAGCTCTGCATCGTAAACTTAAAACTTTGAATATTCATGCATCTGGTAGTAAAGTTGACTTTGACGCTGATGCAGTGATTGACATGGATGTTCATGCTGAAACATGAATTAAAAAAATAATATTATAATTATTATAAAATGAAGAAATTTACCTTTACTATATTACTCTTTTTATGCTCTTGTTCAGATGGCAATTTTGATAATGCTGGAAAATTAACTGAAGCTCAAAATGTTAAAATAAAAAATTATATTACCAACCAATTAGTACAGCAAAAGCCAATAAATTTAAAAGCTACTTTTGGTAAAAACTTACGTGGACTAAAATTGACTTCTGTAGATTTATCAAAAGAAGATTTATCAGATGTAGATTTTAGTGATAGCCAATTAACTAGAATTAATTTTATAAATACAAATCTTGATAATGTTAATTTAAATCAGGCTGTAATTCAGGAAAGTAACTTTAGTGATATTAAATTTACTAATTTAAATGCACAAGGGGTAGATTTTCAAGGCTCAATATTTAATAGAGCAATTTTTGAAAATGTAAATTTTTCCTATGCTAATATGGGTGAAACTGATTTAAGTCAAACTAAAATTTATAATTCAAGGTTTGATGGTGTAAATTTAACAAGGTCTATTCTTAAAAATATAGAAATTAAAAATGTTAATTTTCAGAAAAGTACCTTAATTAATGTGGATTTTTCTAATTCTAAAATTAATGGTGGAACTTTTTTTGGTGTTGATTTTCGAAAAAGTAAATTAAGTGATTGTATAATTAATGATAGTAGTTTTGAATCATCTGATCTTAGTAATTTGCTTGCTGATAATACAAATTTTAGTAATATTGATTTTAGTCAATCGATTTTAGATGAAGCAAAATTTTATAATAGTAAATTTATATCTGCAAATTTTACTGATGCTTCGATTAAAAAAGTAAATCTAACTGAAATATTTTTTGTTAAATCAATATTTCTTAATACTGACTTAAACGATACAATTTTTGAAAGTGTTAGTATTCAAGATGGAGAACTTAATAATAGTAAATTTTCAGGAACACAAATTGATAAGATATATATTGATGCTGTTCAAGGTGATGGAAATATTTTTGATAAATCTTCAATTAAAAATATGAAGATTTCTAACTCCACTTTAACAAATTCAATTTTTTCAAATGAACAGGCAAGTAAACTTAAATTCACCAATGTAAATTTTTCAGGCACTTTATTTGATTCATATATTATTGAAGATATATCATTTGCTAAAACAGATTTATCAAAAACAATTTTTAAAAATTCAAAGATATACAGAAGTCTATTTGATAATTCAATCGTACAAAATTCTCAATTACGAGATTTAGATAATGTAGCTATGATTACAATTAGCTCGCCATTTAATAATAATATAATGATTAATAATAAGGGTTTTGAAAGAGTTGTGAGTACAAATCCTATAGCTAATATGGAAAGTATAATTAATAACAAAGATCTTACAGACATGAACTTAGCTTTTATGAATCTAGCAAATAGTAATTTTCAACAGGTGGTTTTTAAAAATACTATATTTAAAGGAGCAAATTTAATAAACACTAAATTCACAAGTTGTTTGATTATTAATGCTGATTTAAGTCAGACAAATTTACAAAATGTAAATTTTCAAGGTTCAAATATTGTAAAAACAAATTTTCATAATGCTAAAATGGAGAATATAGATTTTAGTAATACAATCTTAGAAGATATGAATTTTGATAATGTAATTATTAAAGGAATAAAATTAGATAATGTTCATTATAAAAATATTATTGGCATTAAAAAATAAGTTTTTTGTTTTTTATATAATATAGTTATAAAGTTATATTTTCAAGTGATGGATAAGTTTTGTTTATCCATAATTAAAATTAGATGACTAAAAATGGGTCTTGCAAGCTTCCAGTTATTAGCTTCATTTTATATTTATTTCATTTATTAACTTATCAAAAAAATTCCTTCTATTTTCTTAAAAACAAAATTATTATTTGTTCTTATTCTTGCCTTCACCAATTATTAATAAGTAAAAATTACCCATAATTGGCTTAAATACTAAACATTCTTATCAATAATATTTAGGAGAATTATCTTTTAAATAATAATTCCTTTTATTTGCAAAATTATTTAAAAAATTAAGTAATGATAAGTATATTTTTTATAATGTAATAAATTCATTTATTACATATCTTTATCAATATGTGCATCATTATCTTCAATAATTTCAATAATTTCAACTATTTCATTATCTATATCAACAATTTCCAGTATTTCCACCTCATCAATATCAGACTCATCTTGAGCAATTAATGATGCTGAAACTACGTTCTCGTCCTTTTCAGTTTTAAATAATATGACGCCACTAGTGCTTCTACCAGTTACTCTCACACTATTAAGTTTACATCTAATTAACTTACCATTATTAGTAATTAACATTAATTCATCATTCATATTTGCAGGCATTGAAGCAACTACCGCTCCTGTTTTTTCTGACAGAACCATGTTAACAATACCAGAACCGCCACGATTGGTAATTCTATAATGATAAGCAGAAGTTCTTTTACCAAAACCTTTTTCTGAAACGGTTAAAATAAACTCTTCTCCGCTGGCCATTTCAATTATCAGCTCTTTAGACAGATCGATATCAAAATCCTTAGGCGTAAATTCATGATCTCCTAAAGCAATTTTTTGTCTATGTTCAAATGGAATTGACAAATAAGCTTCACGCTCTTCTACCGTTGATTTGATACCATGCAGAATTGTCATGGATATAACTTTATCACCATTTGAAAGCTTCATAGCGCGAACACCATCAGATGTTCTACTTTTAAACACCCTAATTGCAGCAACTGGGAATCTAATTGCTTTACCAAGTCTGCTTGCTAGTAACACATGGTCATCTTCACTACAAGTTCGAACATTAATTAAACTATCATTATCATCCATACGAATAGCAATCTTACCATTTGCCTGAATTTTTTTGAAATCTGATAAATCATTTCTACGAATATTACCATTTGCAGTGGCAAAAATTATATGCATATTATCCCATTCAGCTTGATTTTCTGGCATTGGCATAATATTTGTTATCGTCTCACCATTTTGAAGTGGTAATATGTTAATAATTGGACGCCCTTTACTTTGAGGATTTCCCAAAGGAAGTTTATATAATTTTAAACTATGAACTTGACCACGACTTGTGAAGAATAATAAAGGCGTATGAGTATTTCCAACGAATAATTGAGTAGTAATATCTTCATCACGCATAGAAAGGCCAGAACGCCCCTTCCCTCCTCTATTCTGAGCTCGGTAAGTGACTAATGGCACACGTTTAATGTATCCACTTAAGGTTACTGTGACTACCATCTCTTCTTTTTGAATTAGATCTTCAATATCCTGATCAAAACTGCCTTCAATTATCTCGGTTTTTCTAGGTGTATTAAATTCATCTTTGATTCGTATTAATTCTGATTTTAAAATAGCTAGTAATTTTTCTCTAGTTCCTAAAATATCGACATACTCAGTGATTTCTTTTGTTAAACTCTCAAGCTCACTTTCAAGTTTTTCTTTTTCAATACCAGTAAGGCGTTGCAATCTCATCTCTAATATTGATTTAGTCTGAATTTCAGTGAATTGAATAGTGCCGTCATCTTGAATATTAGCTTTATCATCAACTAATTTAATTAATGAAACAATTGCTGAGCAGTTCCAATGTTTTTGCATCAATAATTCTTTAGCAATTGACGGATTTGGTGCCCCACGAATAATTTTGATAACTTCATCGATATTGTCAACTGCAATACGGACCCCTAGTAAAATATGCGCTTTATCCCTTGCTTTATTCAATAAGAAAATAGTTCGTCTTGTAATAACAATTTCTCTAAATTTAACAAATGCTCCAATAATTTCCTTTAAATTCATTACTTTAGGCATGCCTTCATCTAAAGCCAACATAATAACGCCAAAGCTCGTTTGAAGCTGAGTATATGAATATATTTGATTCAAGACGACTTCGCCAACTGCATCTTTTTTAATCTCAATAACAACTCTAACACCATCTTTGTTAGACTCATCTCTTAAGTCACTTATGCCCTCAACTCTTTTTTCGCGAACAAGATCAGCAATTTTTTCTACTAATTTTGCTTTATTAACCATGTAAGGCATTTCTTTAATAATAATTGTTTCGCGATTATTACTGCTCACCTCAATTTCACATTTACCGCGAAATAAGATGCTTCCTCTACCCGTTAGATAAGCTGATTGAATCCCATTTGAGCCAAGAATTAAGCCTCCTGTTGGAAAATCTGGCCCTTTAACATAAGAAATTAGCTCTTGAATTTCAATATCATTATTGTCTACATAAGCACAAGCTGCGTCAATAACTTCACCAAGATTATGGGGCGGAATATTGGTCGCCATACCAACAGCAATACCGCCCGTTCCATTAACCAACAAATTGGGGAACATTGATGGAATAACTGTAGGCTCATGTTCAGATCCATCATAGTTTGGGACATAATCGACTGTATCTTTTTCAATATCTTCAACTAAAGTTTGTGAAATTTTACTCAAACGAGCTTCTGTATATCTCATCGAAGCAGCGGAGTCTCCATCCATTGAGCCAAAGTTACCCTGCCCATCTACAAGTGGTACACGTAGTGAAAAATCTTGAGCCATTCTAACTAAAGATTCATAAATGGCCACATCACCATGTGGATGATATTTACCAATCACGTCACCGACAATTCTTGCTGATTTTCTATGAGGCTTTGAGTTAACGTAACCACCTTCATGCATTGAGAATAAAATACGTCTGTGAACAGGTTTTAGACCATCTCGAACATCTGGAATAGCCCTACTTACGATTACGCTCATTGCGTAATCCATATATGAGTTTTTCATCTCATCTTCAATATTTATAGGTACCAGGTTTTTAAACTCAACTTCGCTCACAATCTCACGCTCATTTTATATTAGTTCGAACTCAACAACATTAATTCATTTCTTAGCAATATGCAAGGGTTTATAAGGGAAGAAATTTATAGATTATAAATATTTTTTAAAAAATTCAAGTCAATTATTTTATACCTTATTACTTAATTATTCTGGCAATAATAACCAATTTATGATAGAATAAACTATTGAATATAAACAACTTATAAATATGACTCTATCCAAATTTCTTGACCCTAAGAATGATGTAGCTTTTCGAAAAATTTTCGGCAGTGAAAAAAATAAAGATATTTTAATTCACTTTATCAATGATATTATGAGTTATACAGATAATAATATCATTGAAGAGGTAACGTTTTTATCAACAATTCAA
>JAYUJO010000277.1:0-3669 GCA_043765215.1 Rickettsiales bacterium
ACCACCAATATAACCACCATAAATAAAATCGCCATGCCCAATGATGTTATAAATAAATAAAATTGTTGGTAGGAAAAGCAGTAGACTACTGATCATTAAAATTTTTAAATATTTTAGAAGACCGATAATATTGTTTTCATTAACTTCATGAATCACTAACGGTATAGTTAAAATCGTTAAGATCTCATAGAAAATAAACATAGTAAGTAAATTAGCTGATAGGGCGATTAAACTACCCATCATTATACAGCAATTCATAAAAAATATAAATCTACTACTATTTTGAATATTGTTAATTTCTAAATATTTTATAGTAAATAGTAAAGCGGGAGTCCATAAAATTGCTAATAAATTTAAGAAAACCATAGATATGGCTTCCAAATGTAATGTTACATTGAAATTATTTATACTCATTAAAGTGTAGGAAGATTCAATGCCGTTTAAAAACAAATAATCTAATATTAAAACATTAATTAAGAAAAACATACTAACTAATAATAATAAAAAACTTCTGATTATACTATTATTTTTGCTAGTAAAAGGTGCTAATAAGTTAAGTGCACTAGTAATTATAGGTATTAAGACTAATATGCTTGTATTTGAAAAATGCATTATTTCACTCTACCAAAAATATTAATATAGTCTATTATTGAGATAGTGAATTCGTTCAAATCATTTATATATACTAAAGATAATATTTGTAAAATTATTATTACTATTAATCCAATTAAATTAGAATTAATTTCAATTAATTCATGATCATTATTATTAAAAAATATTACTTTAGCAATTTTCAAATGATAAAGTAAGCTAATAACACCAGCAATTATTACTATCATAAAAGCAAAGATCATTTTTTGTTCTATTAATAAATTCAAAAATTGTAATTTAAAAATAAACATTGCAGTAAGTGGCAAGCTTGAACTATAAAGTAGGGCAAATGCAGTTAATATTTTAAATAAAGAACTGTTTTTTATACGGGTAAAATTATCAAAAGATAAATGGCTAGTTTGACTACCTAAATGAGCAACAATTGTAAAAAGAGCAATCTTATTAAGTGCATCAATAATTATCAATTGAAATAAAATATTTTGTATATTCCACATAGATATAATCAAAAAAATATAGCCAATTTGACTAGATGTTGAGTATATTATAACTTCCCTTATGCTGCGCGCCCTTAATGCAAGAATACTTGCAATTAAAATAGTTATTATAGAAATTGGTTTAATAATATTACTAATACTACTTTGTATAAATTGGCTATCTATCGAAAAATACATAAAGCGCATAATTAAATAAACGCCAAAGATACTTGATATCGCGGCTATATAAGTCAGTATTATTGGAGCCACGCTTGAATAAGCTCTCATCATCCAAAAATGCATAGGAAAAAAAGCCATTTTTAAAATAACGCCAGTTGTAAAAAATATTATTGCAGTAATTGATATTTTTGAAGGATCTTGAGTTTTTAATATATTAGCAATATCAGTGATATTAAGGCTGCCAGTTAATGCATATAAAAAACCAATACCGATTAAAATCATTGTTGCGCCAATCGTTCCCATTATTAAATAATCAAAAGCACCAATTAAAGAAAATGCTGACTTTCCTTTTGAAATAATGACATAAGTTGCAAGCGATGAAATTTCTATGAATACATATATATTAAATAAATCATTAGTGCTGACTACTCCTAGATAACCAACATGAGCAAATAATAATAGGGAGTAAAAGATATATTGTTTTGATTCATCTATATATGCCAATATTGTTTTATTAATAAGATTTCTATTAAAAAAAAGGAAAAACAATAATATTCCATTAAAAAAAACAATGACAGGTTGATTTAATATATCAATCCTATATTCGATACCAATTGGTGCAACCCAATCACCAAAAAAATATGAAATGGGATTTAATATAACATGATTTAATCCATAAATAGACAAAATAAATGAAATCAAAACTGATATCGTCGCAATCATATAAGCCAAATTTTTATTAAAACTTAATGCTGTAAATAAAGCTCCAAAAAATGGAATTAAAACTTGCAGAACAGGAAGATGCTTTAATATGAACATTTACAATTTATTCTCATTATGTAATTGATTAATCTCACTCTCAGACACGCTATTATATTCACGTTTAATTTGTAGAATTAAAGCAAAACCAACAGCAGAAGTTGCAAATCCAACAACAATTGCTGTTAACATTAAAATATGGGGCAAAGGACTTGAAAATGCATGCGGACAATGATCCATATTTTCACAAATATTAATCGGAACAATGCCGCCTTTTACTTTACCAAGAGCAATATAAAATATTAATACAGAGCTTTGGAATATACTAAGTCCAATTATTTTACGCACATAATTATCGCTCGTTAACATAATAAATAGGCCAGAACTTAGAACAATAATTGCTGTTATATAAATCCAATTATGCATTAATCCTCCTTTAATGAAATATATATTAGGCTCATAACAGAAGAAACAGTTAAACCAATACCAATCTCAATTAAGAAAATACCAATATGCTGACCAGTTATTGGTTTTATATTAAGCACATTATAATTTAAATAATTATAATTATATATCAATGAGATAAGACCAACAGATGCATAAATTAATACACCCAAAATACTGCAAATTGTTAAGTATTTTATTGAAAAATTTTGCTTAAAAATAGATTTATCAAAAATAAGTTCATATCCAATTATGCCGCTTGCAAAAATTACTCCAGCTTGAAATCCTCCACCTGGAGAGACTTCACCATTTAATTGAATATATATGGAATATAAAATTACAAATGGTATTATAAATGTAATTATTAGTCTTAAAACTGAAAATTCCTTTAACATTTATGTTTTCTTTCTAGAAGTTATAATTAATACTGCAAGTCCTGCAATTAAAATTACAGTTGTTTCGCCTAAAGTATCAAAGCCACGGTAACTAGAGAGTATTGCAGCCGTAAATGAAGGTATACCAATGTCATTTTGAACATTTTGAATATAATATTTAGTCAAATGATCTTGTACTGGTGAAGAAATAGAGCCAAATTTAGCAAAATCTAAACTAACATAAGATAATATTATGATAAATATTAAACATAAAATGCAAGTAAAAATAGTTCTTAATTTAGAACATTTAGTATAATCAGAACCAGTTACTTTGACAATATTTAACATAACGCAAGTTGATAATGCGGCTCCTAAAGCAATTTCGGTCATCGCCACATCAGGTGCATCCATTAATAAATAACAGATGCTTATTAATAAACTAAATACTGAAGTTACAATTAAAGACTCAATTAAGTTCTGACTAATTATTAACTTATAACACGCAAATATCAGCATTATAGCAGTTGTAAATAATAAAACATCATTCAGATTAGAGTCCATTTTAAAGGGGTTAAATAAAATTTCTGGCATAATTATTCTACTATTTTCCCATCTTTAATTTTATATAAAACCGAAAGTCTAGCTAATGCAAAAGTAGATGCAGGATTTAATATTAATATTAATATAGCAATAAAAATTAATTTAAAACTAGATGCTAAATTATTTTGAATAAAGCTAAGTCCAATAAAGCAGAGAGGAGCACCGCAACATTCAATGACGCTGGCAGCATGAAGTTTGGGGTAAAATCCCTTAAAACGATATATAGC
>JAYUJO010000278.1:0-3667 GCA_043765215.1 Rickettsiales bacterium
ACAAAATATAGAGATAATTATAAATCAAAGAATGAAATCAAGCAGAAAAACACTTGGTATTAGTATCAACGAGTTAGCTCAGTTTATTGGAGTATCTAGTGATCAAATTAATAAATATGAACAGGTTTGATAAAAATATTTTGGCAATAATTAAGAGTGAGAGAGCGTGATGAAAACATAACAATTTAAAACATTAATAAATTAACTATTTGCAATAAATTAAAGAAAAAAAATGAATTTAATGAACTTAAATAAAGAAAACAAGAAACAATTATTAAAGAATATTTTAATAGCACTTATAGGCGTTGCTTCTGTCATCTGCATAGGACCGGAAATAGTATCAGCAGATTCAAAATTCGATATTAACGCAGCAGCTACTGCATCAACTGCACCGTTTAATGGCGCGTTACAAGAACACTGGGGAAAGTTTGTATTACTTACAGCTGGTGCTTCTGGTTTATTTGGAGAGGGGGATGGTATACAAAGAGCTAAAAGAGCGGTAGCTGGTGCTACTATAGGAGGTGGCGCCATATTAGGATTAATAGCACTGCTTGCTTAATAGATAGTTAAAATAAATGCAAAAACGTACATTTATTCCATGTTTGAACAAGCAGCGCAAACTTTATAATTTAAGTATTGAATCGATTATTGGTTGGTTCATTGGTCTTGTTTTAGGTTTAACACAAGGTTTGCTATGGGGAATAGGTATGGGCGCGATTGGAATGAGCTTGGGATCATGGATTGGTAAATTATTATATAAGGGGAAGGTGCAACGATTTATATATTGGCATTTTCCTTATACAAAATATTGGCTTGATAGGAATGCCCCAAACTCCTCTGATCGAGAGGAATTGTAAAAAATGATTTGATGCGAATAAGCCTGCAGTAGGTCGTTAATAGATTATTTATAGGTCAGATTTAGGAGTAATTTTATAATGAATAAGAAGAATAAAATAATAATAAGAGTAGTTGTAATATGCAACTAAAGGTAATGAATCAAAATATTGAGATGGTGGCTCGTCAGCGCAATGTGCTGTTGATGATAAGTGTTTTAACATTAATATGTTTATTGATAACGTGCATTAAATTATTGACAACATCTGAGAAGACTATTTTGGTTCCAGGGCTTCATCAGGAGGTATGGACAACTGATAAAAAAGTATCATCTGGCTATTTAGAGGAAAGCACGGCGATGTATTTACCGTTGTTATTAGATTTAGATGTAACTTCAATGGATTGGAAGAGAGATAGAGTTTTAGCGCATGTTGCTGTGACATCAGATAATGCATTAAAGAATTTAACTGAATATTACGCTAAGGCTAAGTTACAATATGAACATTTTAGTTTAAGCACACATTTTGCCTTAAAGAAGATGGAAACTGATACGGATAATTTAAGAGTTAGGGCTTATGGGCAGTTAATTAGTAGATTTGGTCAGAAAGGATTTGAGAATGAGCCTGGAGTATATCAGATATCATTTGTTTGGATTAGGGGGCGTTTATTGATTAAGGAGTTTGTTAAACTAACAAGAGAAGAGGAAGAAAATGATAATTAAGATTTGTCAGTTAGGATTTGTTCTTTTGCTGGTTTCTAGCTGTATGTCAAAGGCACCAGTATCTTGGAAATCAGTATCGACTTCATGCAATTCATCGGCATGTAAGTTAGAACTAGCTGGGGCTTCGGGTGAGAAGAATTATGCTCAAATGGCTGCTAATTACCAAAATAATATGTTGTCTAATAAGGTTAATAAGGGTGTTGAGTATATAGAGCCAATTCATATCAACATTAGTGCTAAGGGGGTTAATCATTTAAGTTTTGCTCCGATGGTTGTGACAGAAATTACAGGTGATATTTCTGAATATAGTGCTTTTGTATCTGAGAGTGGAATGGATTGTTTTTTAACTTCAAAATTAGAAGCTGGTAATGATATTCCGATATTTGTTACTTTGGCTGGAGGGCGTGTGATTAACTTACATTTACATGTTGATAAATATAAGTTGCCTAAAATCGCTAAAATAGATTTGCGAGATAGTAATTTTAAAAATCATATAAGGAGTGAGATTGATCAAATGATTAATCATATGCAAAGGGGCGCAGTTGGTAAATATTACGTACAGACGATAAAAGGTTCTAAGGCAAGTAAGAAGGATAATAATAAAAATGAGCAACATATCATAATTGATGAAGCTGAGTTGGTCATGAAGAAAACTAAGGAATATCGATTTGATAATTTAATTGGAATTGAGCTAAGACTTGAGCACCTTGATAAAACTAAGAAAAAAGTAGGATGTAAGTCAGAGATTATGCCTTTAATATATGAGAATATAAATTTAGATAAATATTTATTTAAAAAACTATTTATTAATTTGGTTGCAGTAAGTGTGTCGAAGCCATCTTTAGAGAGAGGCGAAGTTAGCACAGTGTATGTGGTGCTACAAAATAAGGATTGGGTAAGCTTATGATTGATAAAATAAAAGAGATATTTGCGCAGAAATTTACATCAAGGAGTGATGAGAAAATAAGCAATGCTAAAGTACAGGGCAGACAGAAGATGATTCTAAAGTCTGGTGTTGTAGTGATTGTAATCATAGTTTTAGGGTTAGTAATATATTTACAGGAAAACAGAGCTAAGAGTAGTCGTCTTAAAGTTGGCAAGGAAGTTAGTAATAAGACAAAATTAGAATTGCCAGATAGTACGATAGATACGGAGAGGAGGTGGCGCGATCATTTTGAGAAGATGATGGATCAGCATAAATTGGACCTTGATAATAAGATTGCTGAAATGCAGGAGAACCAAAGTCAATTTGCTATATCTAATAATGAGGCAATGCTAGAGGAATTATATGAGACTAAAGAAAAGCTGAAGATGGCTCAAGAAGAGTTGATTAATGCAAGTTTGGATTTAAAAAGAGTATCTAAGGAAGAAGAGGATAGGATCAATGCGGCTCCTGCTCATGAAGAGAGTGCTTTTGGCACAATTAATATGGAAAATGAAGTTGAATATGGCAGACAAAAATCGGCAGAAAACTATATTCCAGAGGGAACATATTTTACTGGATATTTACTTGGAGGCATGGTGGTGTCGACAGCTCTTAGTACGGCTGATGAGAATGCAACACCAGTGGTTATCAAATTAACTAACCGCGGTAATTTAAGCAAATATAATAAGACGGATATTAAGAACTGTAAAATAACTGGCAGCGCTTATGGGGATTTATCAAGTGAGAGAGCAATTATCCGCCTTGAGAAATTGGTTTGTGAGCAGGATGGGTTATATCAAACTAGTAAAATATCTGGTCAGATATTTGGACCTGATGGATATAACGGCATTAAAGGAACGGTGGTTTCTACTTCGTCTAAACATATGAAAAATATTGTGCTTGGAGGACTTATTAGTGGCCTTAGTGGAAGTAGTAAGGGAGAAGATGCGGTGATACTAAGTGGTGGTGGCGGCGTACTGACTAAGAAAAAAGGTATAAAAGATGTATTAGTTGGTGGAATGATTGATGGTGCTGGTAATGCTGGTGAGAAGTTAGCTGAATATTATTTAAAGCAAGCAGAAGCGATGTCGCCAGTATTAACGGTGCCAGGTGGAGTGAGAGTAAATCCTCAAATCACCAACGGTTTTTTCTTAGGAGAGATTGGTACGCATAAGAAGATTAAGAAA
>JAYUJO010000279.1:0-1303 GCA_043765215.1 Rickettsiales bacterium
GTGGCCCATTATGGCTGACGATTGACAGCTCTAGGTTTACTAGCGATAAATAATAAGATTGAAGAAATTTATTGATCTCATTAATTAATAAATCTTGGTCAATAGCGCCTGATCTATACGCAACTAAGCGTGTATAAAAATCAGTAAAACCTTCTGTCCACCAATAATTTATTTCTTCATCTTGATTATTGCAAATTTTTCTACCAATCCAGCTATGCATCATCTCATGGGCTAATAAAATATAATATTTATCTCTTTCCATACCGCGCGGTATATATGCAGTAAAAATATTGCTTAACTTCGTGCCGCCCATTGAATGCGGATCATCACCCTCAATTAAACTTATTGCATAATATGGAAAATCATGGTCGTTGAAAAAGTTTCTTTAGCTATCAATTATTTGTTTTAAATCAACAATAATTTTATCATCATCAAAATCAAATTTACCAAATAATGATAGATAAACAGGTGCTTTGTCGCCTGCAATCTGATGTAATCTGATATTACCAGCTGCATAAACAGCATGCATTAACTCAAATGCCGTCATTTTTTTATCAATTTTATGAGTTATTCCATGTGATGAAATTACATGATGATTTGGATCAAGATCTAGCCAATTTATAACTACATGAATCTTATCATCATCATCTAAATTATTTGGGATCGTTAAAATCCCATAACCTGGCGCATGCACGATATCATTTCGAATTATAGCCTCATGAACATCAGCAGGATCCCCTGTTTTTTGATGAACTTCATAATTAAATTTTAGCTCCTGTATTCCAATCTTTGGCAGCTTAATAATTGCTTGGTAACTATCATCCTTATTAACTAAATCAATATTATATTCAGGAGAAGTTTTAATGTTTTTAATTTGCTCTGTATAATTAATTCCAGCCCAATGAGATGGTAAATTTAAAACTAATTCATCCTTAATATCGCCATTTAGAATTACTTCTATATTTAAGATAGGGTTGCCTTCTTTCATTGGAGATAAATTATAGGTAATGGACTCAAATGAAGAGGCATTTGAATAGTTTATACAACAAGCTGCTATGCATAAACACATTACCATTTTAAAAAATATATACGATGATGTTTTATATAATTTCATTTCAAACAGCATGTTAATTTAACCCCAGTTATAGATAAGCTTTGCTTATCTATAACTGAAATATTAGAAGAAATCAGGCTTAGAGCGGTCCAAACCTGATTTAATTTTGTATAATTTTTACTTTTTATTTTATTATTTCATTACAATTTTTACTTTTTATTTGCTTATAATTGTTTATTAATCCCTGAT
>JAYUJO010000280.1:0-9648 GCA_043765215.1 Rickettsiales bacterium
TTGGATAAAACAACAAATTGTATATTTTAATACTTTATACGATTCCTTGGTTTCCTTTTTTAATTACGCTATCTCATCTTGATTTACTATAGTAGACACTGAAATCATTACCAGCCGGATTTGTGCATCAATGCTAACTGGCATTGGTTACCCAGTATCAGTTGAAGAAAATATTAAACGCTTCACTGGCATGGATGGTAAAGCTGTCCGTGATCATATACTTAATGAATCTGGCGTAATTTTAACAGAAGAGCTAGTTAAAAAAACTATGCAGGAAGTAAATATTGCCATGGAATCAGAATTGCTTCCATTAAATGTACCTGTAATGGAATCAGCAGTTTTTAAAGATATTGCTAAATGCATAGCTAGCAATGCACCAAGGGATCACATTCTAAAATCATTACACATTACTCAGCAAAATCATTATTTTGATCAAGAGCATATATTTAGCGCCTCTCAAGTGAAGTTTGCTAAACCTGCCCCAGATTTATTTTTATTTGCTGCTAAACAAATGGGCTATCAAGCAAAAAATTGTTTAGTTATCGAGGATAGTCTAGTTGGCATCCGAGCCGCACTTGCTGCTGATATGAGAGTGATTGGCTATCTTGGTGGTCGTCACACACATTTTGATTGGTATAAGGATATGGTGCATGATATGCAGATTCCATACGCACATAATTCAGATGAACTACTTATTATGATTCAAGATTTTATTAAACCCTAGTAATGGATAATTGACATTATTTAATAAAAATAATATTTGTATCTTATAGAAAAAGGCGGCTTCATAATAGTGAAGCCGCCTTTTTTTAGGAATATAAAAATATTCTATTATGTAATTATTGAATTTGATTTCTTTTTAGTGTTTTGAGAAATATTACTAATTACATATATTACTGTACAAATTATGGAAAAATAAGCTAGTTTGAAAAATATTTCTTTAGAAAAATTAGTCAGGATTTTTGCATTTGAGAATTTATTAATAAAAAAGCCAGACATAACGACGCCGTCAACGAATGCACAAGCAATAAAACTTAGTATATTACGCTGATAGAAGCTTAAATTTATATGGCTTTTTAGAGCATTAGTACCAATAAAAACTGATATAAATATTGATAATAACGAAACTAAAACTACATTATCAGTTACTGATCCATTAATTTTATATTCAAAATTCCATAACATTAATAGACTAATTGTTGCTGATGCTAAAGTAGCAACTAAAGCAATTTTTCTTGAATATAATTCAGCCAAAATATTAGCCGCTACGATAATAATTGAAAATACCAACGCGCACTGAGATATTTTACTGCAAAAATTTAATGCAAAAGTTGATGAAAATAATGTTATCACTAGCATCATCAAGATATTATTAGTTTTGTTTGAATAATTCACGCAATTACCTTTCATAAAGTTAAATTTTAATATACTAAATATAATGTTAAATAAATTTTAGGCAACCATAAATTTTAGTAATTTATAATTTTTATATGCCAAGTGATCTGTTATATTCCTCAATAACGTCATCAACTGCTCCATCAGCAACGATTTTTCCATGACGTAGCCAAACTATTCTGCTGCAATAATCACGAATTAATTCCATTGAATGAGAACTTAAAATTAAAGTGCATTCTTTCGACAGAAAATCATTTAAACGCTTTTTAGCCTTAATAGCAAATTGCACATCGCCAGTACCAATTACTTCATCTGCAATTAATATCTCAGGCTCAATAGAGGTAGAAGTTGCAAAAGCTAAACGAAGATTCATACCAGCTGAATAGGCTCTAATGGGTTGATATATAAAATCACCTAATTCTGAAAATTCAATGATTTCAGGTAATTTTTGGCTAGCTTCCTGTTTGCTCAAGCCCAAAAACATTAATCTGATCATAATGTTTTCAATACCAGTTAAATGATCTTCAAAACCTGTATGAAAATCAAGTAAAGGGGAGACTGCGCCATTAACAATGACTTCTCCTGAAGTTGGATGAAAAATGCCTGCAATAGTTCGAAGTAATGTAGTTTTACCAGCCCCATTTAAACCAATGAAACCAACTTTTTCACCTTTTTTAATGTTTAAAGAAAGATTATCTATTGCTCTATATACTTTAGCTGCAGGTTTTTGCGCCTTTGCATAAAAATTTAATATTGCATTTTTAAAACTATATGAATCTTCACTATCTAAATGATAATCAATTGAAATATTTTTTAATTCAACTGCGTTCATGCCCAAAACGGTACAAGCCGCCCCCATTTTTTTTCTAAAATATATTGAAATGTAAGTAGGAAAATTGTAAATGTGATTGAGGTTGCATATTGCTGAAATGAGGCAAACTCACCATTAATTATAGGGTGGCGAACAATATCGATAAGAGAAGCAAATGGATTTAAGTAAATGACCATACTAATACCTTTCTTTAATAAAACCTCAGATGGAAATATTACTGGCGTCACAATGAATAATAATGAAAATATACCAGTAAGTGCGTGCTGAATATCTCTATAACGAAGACCTAAATAAGCCATTGTTCCGCTTGCTGCATAAAAATAAATTATTAAAATTATTAAACCTGGAATTGAGTAAATCACTCCTAAGAAATTGAACTTATTAAAAATAATAAATACAGTTAATGCAGTGAGCATTCCAATAAATAAATAATATAAATTAGTCAGTAAATACCGAAAAATAAATACTGAATGAGGAAGTGGAAATTGCCTTAAATAGGCACGCGTTTGCACAAATATTCCGCAACTCTCAACCATTGATGCCGTAATAAATCCCCAAATTGCAATACCTACAACAAGGAATGGTATAAAACTTCCAGCATCAATACCAAATAATCTAGCCCATACTATACTTGCAAATAAGGCAAACATCATTTGTTGAACAACCAGCCAGCCAATCCCCAAATATGAACGTCTAAAACGATTTTTTATATCTTGTTTAGATAAAAAATAATATAGATCAAAATATTTTCTTGCTATTGTTAAACTATTAGATTTTTTTTTATCCATGAAACTATATATTTTTTTAAACTAAAATTTTAGTAAATTATTTTTTTAAAACTTATATTGTAATAATCTTCTTATAACATATTGTCTATAATAAACTGAAATAATTATAAAATTGGCGTTATTTCTATAATTAAAAATAACGCCAAACTCAATAATTAGCCCTTAATAACAGCTGCAACTTCATCAGCAAAGTTTGTTTTATTTTTTTCAACGCCTTCACCTGTTTCATATTTTACATATGATTTTAAGGTAACTTCAGCATTAACTTGCTTACTTAAATCAGCAATAACTTCAGAGATCTTACTTTTACCATCAATAACGAATACTTGATCAAGTAAAACAATTTCTTCTAAAAATTTACGAATTCTTCCTTCAATCATTTTTTCAATAATATTATCAGCTTTGCCAGATGCTCTTGATTGCTCTGTGAAAATATTTTTTTCACGCTCAATTAATTCAGGATCAACTCCTTCTCTATTTAGGCTTTGAGGTTTTGCAGCTGCAATATGCATAGCTAGTTTTTTACCCATATCAAGTAAAATTGCTTTATCACCAGTTGACTCAAGTGCTACAAGAACAGAAATAGTGCCCATATTCTCAGCAGGTGCATTATGCACATATGAAGCAATAACACCATCATTTACTGAAAGAGATTGCATGCGACGAAGGGATAAATTTTCACCAATAGTAGCAATATTTGCAACGATTTCTTCATCAACTGTTTTTCCAGACTTTGCTTTTAAGCCCTTTAATTCCTCAATATCAGCAGCATTAACAGCGATTTCTGCTACTTCTTTTACTAAATTTTGAAATAATTCATTTCTTGAAACAAAATCAGTTTCAGAATTAATTTCAATAATAGCGCCAGATTTTCCATTAACAGATACAGCCGTTAAACCTTCTGATGCAACTCTGCCTGATTTTTTTGCAGCAGCAGCTAAGCCTTTTGTTCTAAGCCAATCAACAGCTTCTTCAAAATTACCATTTGTTTCTAATAAGGCTTTCTTGCAATCCATCATGCCAGCGCCTGTTTTTTCTCTTAGTTCTTTAACTGATAATGCAGATACAGTCATTATGATTCTCCTTTAATTTTTTAAAATGAGTCAATTGGAAATGAAGTTAACTAATTATAAAAACTAACTTATTTCCAATTATATATAAATATTATTTATTTTTTTTCTGAAGTAGAATCAGATGCTTTCTTTTTATCAATATTATTATTTGGCTTTGCTCTAAAGGTTTTAGCACCTTTATCAAATTTTTTAACACCATCTAGATTATTATTCTCTTTGGTTATCTTTTTAGCAAGGCCAACATCAACTCCTGAATCACTTAATGCGTCTTGAATACCAGCTAAAGCTGCTTCTGCAAAAAGGGTGCAATATAGTCTGATTGATCTAATCGCATCATCATTACCAGGAATTGGGTAATCAACATTATCTGGATTAGAATTACTATCAACAACAGCCACAATTGGCACACCAAGTTTAACAGCTTCGCTAATTGCCAAATGTTCTTTATTAGTATCAATAACCACGATTAAATCAGGACGACCGCCAATTTTTCTAATTCCAGCTAAGGATTTAAGTAATTTTTCTTTTTTACGAGAAAAATCTAATAACTCTTTTTTGGTATAAGAGCTCTTTTGCTCTTCATCTTCTAGAATTTTTTCGTAATTATCTATTTTTTTTATAGATTTTGAAATCGTTCCCCAGTTAGTAAGCATTCCACCAAGCCATCTATTATTTACATAAAATTGACCACATTTTTCAGCATATTCAGCAATTAAATCTGTTGCTTGAACTTTACTACTGACAAAAAGCACTTTACCATTATTTTTTACTGTTTCGTAAATTTTTTGCAAAGCATTTTGCATTAATGGAGCAGTTTGTTGTAGATCAATAATATGAATATTATCACGCACACCATATATATATGGGGCCATCTTTGGGTTCCAACGTGATGTTTTGTGACCGAAGTGAATACCAGCGTCTAGTAGTTCTGTGACGCTAACTTTAGGTAAATTAGACATGTATATTTCCTTTTTTTGTTAGTTTAAACCTCCGCATAAAAACAGACCTATATCATTTTATATAGACTAACAAATTTTATGCGTGCGAATTTCCTATCTCCACAATGGATATAGGAGAAAAAATTATACATTATTTTATAAATCTCGGCAATAACAAATTTCAATCATTCAGTAAGTTAAGTTTATTGAGCATTGCATCTGATTCAGAGCACCAATCATAAATTGATTCTTTGGTTGAGTAAAAATTTAATCCTTTATGTAATAATAGTTTAGAATAATATTTAGCTTGAAATGATCGAACAATATAATTAGTCTGCAGGTCAAAAATTGCTGTGGGTTTTATCTCATAACCAAGTTTTAATAATTTTTCTTGTATGATTTTAATATTTTGCCCTTTATCGCCATATACATAAAGTAAATGCCTATCTTTAGGAATATAATTATGCCAAATGCCAAACCCTTTACTAGCCAATAATTGCCAATCAAAAAATATTCCTGGATCAATTTTTCTATCAGGAGCAATATCTGAATGAGCAATAAAGTTCTTAGTCTCTAATTTATATTTATCTTTTAAAAATTTACACAAATTAAGACAAGAATCAATCTGAGCTTTGCTAAAATTATTATTACCTAAATTATCAAGCTCTATTCCTATTGAATTTTGATTTAAATTTGCCTGACCTTGCCAATAACTTTTTCCTGCATGCCAAGCTATTTTAGCATCATTTACTAATTGAAATATTTCACCATTTTCTTTAATTAAATAATGAGCGCTAACTTCGGCTTTTGGGCAAGTGAGCTTAAGCAGAGCATCATCAAAAATCATTTCTGTATAATGTATAATAACATATTTAATTGGCAGAATTCGATCACTAAAATTAGGTGAATTAAAATTGGTGTTGATATTCATAAATTAGATAGATTTATTTTGTTCATGGATATATTATAGCTTAAATTTTTATGCATAAATAATAAATAATAATACAAAACTCAATGTCAGAAAAAACTGTTACTGTTAAGTCAGAAGTAAAATCTTTAGCCATCGTAGTCATCATAGCGATGTTTATTCGAACTTTTGTCTTTGAATTATTTTATGTACCAACGCCTTCAATGCAAGCAAGTATATTGGTTGGTGATTATATTTTTTCTACTAAATATAATTATGGTTATAGTATTTATTCCATTCCATTTAATCCTGATATTTTTGAAGGGCGAATATTCGCTAATATGCCAGAAATTGGTGATGTAGTCATTATGCGCCCACCACATATGATGCATGAGCGATATGTAAAAAGACTCATTGCGCTTCCTGGCGATAAAATTCAGATTATTGATGATTTGATCTATTTAAATGATAAACCAATTAAGCGAATTGAGGTTGGCGAATTTATTGATGATAATGGCATTATATTTAGAAAATTTAGAGAAACATTACCAAATGGTTCAAGTTATTTTGTTTATAAATTAAAAACTCCATTGGGAAGATATAGTCATGAACTTAGTAATTTTGGCCCACATACCGTGGAAGCTGATCGATATTTTTTCCTTGGCGATAATCGTGATAATTCTGGTGACAGCAGATATCAGCTCAGTACGGTTCCATTTAAAAATTTAATTGCTAAAGGTCAATTTGTTTTTTTCTCAATTGTAACTCCGCTTTGGGATGCAAAAGAAACGATAATCGGCCAGATTAAAAGAGTTGGGGCTTGGGCCACGTCACTTAGATTTAATCGATTTTTCACTAGCCTATACGAGCCAAACGAGCTCATATTAGAGGATGGTAAATAAAATGAGCTTTACAAAAACAGATATTAGTGAGCTTGAGAAATCTCTTAGCTATCAATTTAAAAATCTTGATTTAATTCAAGAAGCTCTCAGTCATCCATCATTAAAGCAACATGATCGATTGGCCCGAGATTATGAACGACTTGAAATGTTTGGTGATGCCATCCTAGGCTTTATTACTGTTGAAATGATTTTCATAAAATTTCGTGATTATGACGAAGGCGATATTGCCAAAGTGAAATCATTTTTAGTCTCAAAAGACACCCTCGTTAAAGTGGCGTTAAAACTTAATTTAGCTGATTATATCATCATGACTCCTGGTGAAGAAAAATCTGGTGGTCGGGGCAATGTTAACAACCTTGAAAATACGATGGAAGCATTGCTTGCAGCTATTTATTTGGATAGTAATATTGAGCAAACTCGTTTAATTGTTCAAAAATTTTGGGCTGAATATATTCAAAATATTGATTTTAATCATATTGATCCTAAATCTGCTCTGCAAGAATTAGTGCATGATTTAAGCCATACTATACCAATATATAAAGTTATAAAATCAGATGGGCCAGTGCACTCACCTCATTTTACCGTGCAAGTGCAAGCAAATGGAATCACTCAAATTGGTTTTGGTCGATCAATTAAAGAGGCTGAAAAAGAAGCTGCAAAATTATTATTGATTAAATTAAAGAAATAAATATGAATCAAGGTAACTTAAAATCACTTTCTGTATGTATTGTTGGCAAACCTAATGCTGGCAAATCAACCTTAATGAATCTTTTGATTGGTCAAAAAATATCAATAGTAACACCAAAAGTGCAGACGACCAGATCGATCATTACTGGGATTCTGACTATTGATGATACTCAAATTATTATGTTTGATACGCCTGGTATTTTTGAGCCTAAAAAGAGGCTTGAAAAAGCAATGGTGCGTTGTGCCTGGTCGAGTCTTAATAGCGCTGATATGATTATATTAATAATTGACAGCACTACTTTGCTAGATAATGTGATGGAGACAATTATCAAGAGAATCAGCGCGGCTAATAAGCATGTTGTTTTCTTAATGAATAAAATTGATGTAAAGTCTACACATTATATGGATAATATGTTTTTTATTGAAAAGGTAAAACCCGATGCTCGCATATTTAATATTTCAGCTCTCAAAAATAAAAATGTTGATAGTTTCCTGCAATATCTAAAAGATAATGCCAAGGACCATGGCTGGATGTATGATAAAGACGAGATGACCAATGCATCATCGCGCTTTCTGGCTACTGAAATTACGCGCGAGCAGCTATTTCTGCAACTACATCAAGAATTACCATATTATTTAACAGTAGAGCACGAATCATGGACAGAGCAAGATGATGGCTCAGTAAAAATTGATCAAGTAATTATAGTTGGCCGTGATATTCATAAAAATATGGTAATTGGCAAAAAGGGTAGTCGCATTAAAGAAATTGGCATGAAAGCCAGGGTTAACATTGAGGAATTATTAGGGCAAAAAGTTCATTTATTTCTATTTGTAAAAGTCAAAGAGAATTGGGAAGATGATCCTGAAATGTATCATAATATGGGATTAAAATTTGCTAGAAAATAATTGTTAATAATCTTTTTCAAATATATATTAGTTTATTTAAGAATATATATATTTTATATTTCATAAGTTCTTATTATATTTAAAATGTTCATTTAAAATTTATATAACTTTTTTTATGTTTCTTTAAATTATTATAGTTAATTATAATAAAATGTAATATTATATAAAAATATTCATAATATAATTTAATAATTAGATTGACATTTTTATTAGTACACGTTAGTTTATATTAATAATTAATGTAAGAAGTTTATGAGTAGAGATAAACAAGAACTATTAGATATAATATTTAGCAAAGATCCAGATTCACATAAAGATGAAATAATCGATATAATAAAATTATTAAATAAAATAAGTTTAAATGCTAGTGTTAGAAAATATAAAGATGATACTTTTCAAAAGACTCTATTATGTTTATCTATTGAAAAAAATAGTTTAGAAACCGTTAAAGCAATATTAGAACATAAAGGATGCGAGATAAATAAAATTACTAATAATAGATCAAAGGCATTTTATGCATTTAAAATACTATTAAATAATACCTTTAATGATAAAATATTAGATATGTTAATTCTATTCATAGGTCATAGAAATAAAGATGGAGCAGTTGATTTTAACTTTTTAGAGGATGCTAAATATACTAGAACAAATACAAATTTAGATGTTCTTGAAAGAATTCAAACAATGATTATTAATGAAAAAGAGAGTTTGAAAAAATCACCAAATTCGATTAAGGATAGTAAAATCTTAGAATTATGTAAATTAATTCACGAAAATCCTACTATTCCTGATGTTAAAAAAGAAATAACTCCTTTATATGAATTAACTGAAAAT
Source organism: Rickettsiales bacterium (assembly GCA_043765215.1). Lineage (GTDB taxonomy): Bacteria > Pseudomonadota > Alphaproteobacteria > Rickettsiales > Rickettsiaceae > Megaera_A. Next base: position 9,263 of record JAYUJO010000280.1, read on the forward strand.
TTAGTAGAAACAGAAATTAATTATGATGACAAAGTGGAGGATATTGCTCTAATCGATGATAAAGTTTTACCTACTAATGAGCAGAAAAGTCCTTGTATCGATGCGGTTAATAATCAACATACTACTGCCCCTATGATTGAATTTGAGAATAATCAATTAACTGTTGTAGAAATTTTAACAAGTATGAATAAAACTATTAATAAAGTTGCTGAAGAACGATTAGCTAGAGTAAAAAGATTTAGAGAAGAAGATTCGACACAAATAGAAATAGTTAAAGCTCCAAAATTAGAGGCTCTGTCCCAGGAAGTGTGTAAATTCAAAATAGGCCCCTAAATTCTACCCTCAAATTTTATCAAAAAATGAGCCATAGCCTCGCCCCAATTTTG
>JAYUJO010000281.1:0-3584 GCA_043765215.1 Rickettsiales bacterium
CATAATTGACGCAAATGAAAGCATCATAGCCATTATTCCAGCATTGATCATTTGCTTCCCAACTTGCGGTCCAACAAAATCTATTTTTCGATATTCGAATTTGTAAGGAAAATTATTCTCTAAACAATTCTTGATTAAAGTAATGTTATTCATTAAATTCTCTTCACTACTCACGCCAACTTTAATTGATAAATCTCTACTAGTACCAAAATTTTGCAGTATGACTTCACCAATATTGATCATATTTAAGGCTTCGCGCATTTTTGGCAAATCTGGCTCTTGATCAGTTCTCACTTCCATACTAATACCGCCAATAAAATCAATGCCAAAATTGAATTTTTTGATGGTCATGAATGATAGACTTATAATCATTAAAAATATTGATATACCATAAGTAACCCTTTTTATTCCAATAAAATCTATATTAGGATTTGCTGGAATTAATCTAAGAGGAAATAACTGCATCGTTAATTTATCAAATCTAATTTATAAGGCTGTCATTCTAGCCTATGCATTAATGCAAATCCAGCAAAATAATTATTATGCAGTTCATTAAACCTTAGGGCACAAAGCATTTAAAGCTTGGTTCAATTTATAGTTGCATAATTAAGTTATATTTTATAAATTGTAATTAGTGGTCAATGAAAATTAACTATGATGCAGACCTGGTTAATTATTGGTCGATTTTTTAAATATAAAAAAGGTTAAAGAAAATATTATGAGAAAAAATAATCATCCTAATCAAACAATAATTTTATCAAAAAAATTATTTGAACAAGTAGTATATTATAGATCAAACGACAATATCAACTCTATTCATGAAATTAATCAATTGTTAGACCAGGGCACCAGCATAACTGAAATCGCATATTATGAATCACCCTTATCCTATGCAGCGCGAATGAATTTTGTGGAAGTTATTCAACTTTTTATGGATAAAGGAATGGATATTAATACAACTTTTTTAGGCCTATGGAAGATACGAAATGGAAGTGAAGTGGGCTATGCTGCAACCATATTGCATTTTGCTGCAGAGTATGGATTTTTCGATATGGCAGAATTTCTTTTGCTAAATAATGCAAAATTCATTTGTGATTATAGAAGTAAAATATCGCCTCTTCACATCGCCATTGGCAAGAATTTTCTTGATCTTATAAAGTTATTTATTAAAAATGAAGCAGATTTACTAGAGTGTAATCATATTTATCAACAAAATGCATATCAATGGGCAGAATATGGTGGAAATACTGAAATTATTAGTTATTTTAAGCAAGTAAAAATTGGTGGTGAAATGATTAATATAACTGATGATGGGCTTTAAAGCTCATCACTTTTTAATTGAATTTATTTTATCAATATTATATGTTAATCTTTTACAATTAATTTATTAGCTATATGAAATTTACTTATATATTCTTATTTTTGCTATTAACAAATTGCACAACTCATAAAGATATTACGTCTGTAAATTATCAAGAAAAGGATAATTCAAATACATCAGCAACATTGCACGATCTAACTTCTAGCAATAATATTAAAACACAATTATTAAAAAATTATTTAGATGATTCTAAAGCTCAAATTAAAGAAATAAGAAAATTAGCTAGAGAACATGATTCAAATATAAAACGATATCCTGAAAGGTTAGATTACGATGAAGAAGCGACCTTAAAAACAATAAAAAATATTCAAAATCAAAATCCATCCATGAGCTATAAAACAGCACGTCAGTTACATATATTAGACAAAGCTCCACGTGTAAAAGATATTTCACAACTTACAACAAATTTTAAAAAATATTAAGAACTATTTTTGTTGTACCTATATTTTTATAATGTATATAATATAAAAAAATAATTTTATAAATTCATGATATTTAAACAGCCCTTTTCTTACAAAATATTTATTTTCGTGATTATATTAATATTTGGATATGCAAATATCATAAGGGCTCAGGAACCAAGTCAAGTGATCAAGAAAATCACTTCTGAAAAAATTATCAATAATGAATTAGATATTCAACAAGAATTAATGGAAACTAATTCTGCTACAATAATTATTCTCAATAAAATTACAGCAAAACCAGTAACAGAGAACTTGAAAATTAATCAGGCAAAAGTTTTTGGTAATTTATCAATCACAGTCAAAAAATGTGTTAAAAATCTTGATCCTTATAATTTAAATAGTTCAATGTTAATTTCCATAGACGACACAAAACTTAATGAAACTAATAATTTATTTTTAGGATGGTTATTCTCAGATAATCCTTCTATTTCAACTTTTGAACATTCAGTATTTGAAATAATTCCAATAAATTGTATCCATCAATAGAATTTTATGCCTAAAATCATTAATTGTTTTTTATTTATATTTCCAGTTATTGGGCTGATTGCTGGTTTATCATTAGGGGCAACTATTCCCATTTTTGTATTAATGATATTATGTATTATTAGAAAAGATTTGAGAATAAATTTCAATAATTATAAAATCGATTTCCTATTTTTTAGCTTTTTATTATTAAGCATATTTTGGTCAATAGACCCTATTAAAAGTGCCAATTCATTATTCACAATAATATGCATTTACTTACTTTTTATGGCGTTGATGCAAAATATTTCTGTAATAAACAAAAAAATATACATTTCTGAGAGAAATTTATTTTATAGTTTATTTGCAGCAATTTTATTATTCTCATTTGAATTATTAACTGATGGATCAATCAGCACTGCTTTTAGGCAATTAACTCAAAATAAAACTGATTATCAATTTTATTTATATTACCTTGATCGAGGCTGTGCCTTCATTACTCTTTTTGCGTGGGTAGTTATTGCCGCCCTTTTAGCTCAAAAAAAATATAGCCTATCCATTATCACCTATCTTGCTATATTAATTATGCTCAGTTTTTCTGATAGTTTTGCTGGATTTTTAAGCTTTTTTATCTCTGGAATAGTTTTTATATTAACTCAATATTTCCCATTTAAAAATTGCAGAACTTTATCCATCATGTTGATATTAGGTAGTTTTATATTTACAGGCCTTAGCTTTAAAATGGATCCATTAGAAGCTTCCGATAATGCAAATTTTTTACCATTATCAGCAAAACATCGACTATTTATTTGGTCATATTCTGCTGAGAAAATTATTAAAAAACCACTATTAGGATGGGGGCATGGCGCTTCTAGACATTTTAAAATTGATGATGCTGAAATGATTAATTATCAGGGGCATCTACTTCATCCACTGCCAACTCATCCACATAATAATATAATTCAAATATTGCTAGAAAATGGTTTCATTGGCTTAATTTTATATTTAACATTAATATGCAAATATTTATTTCAATGGGATAATTTGTTTAAAAATAAATTAAATGAGCCATCTATAGTATCAATGAAATATGTTAGATCAGCTGGCTATGCTTGTTTTAGCGCCTATTTCTTAATTTCTATGATATCATTTAATATGTGGCAGATATGGTGGCTTTGTAGCTATTTATTTGCAGCTTTTATGCTTGCGCAAATTGCCGTTTCTGCATTACATTCTCACTTTTCAAAGTAAGCGTCTGATAAAGGTGGTCTTATAAT
>JAYUJO010000282.1:0-3563 GCA_043765215.1 Rickettsiales bacterium
GTAACAGTTTTTCTATGCGTAATACTACATCCTTGCAACATTATCAATAATATTATTACTAATTTAAAACTTTTCATAATAATTACTCTATTGAATTAAATATATAAACCCTTCAACATTATTTTTCTAAGCTTGCTCATTATCGAATTTTCCAAAATATAAATAATAATATAGTTTTGCTGTAGTAAATTTAGTAACTGGGTCTTCAACAAAATCTATAATTGCTAATGTGTCTTCATAGCCCCAAACATCAGTATGCCAATGAAATGTAGCAGTTTTTTTATCATTACTTATATCAATATAAAGTGTAGCAAGATGTAGCTTTATTTTCATGCTTTCTGTAATTTTATAGGGGCCACTAGTAATAGGGGAATTAATCGCAAAAATATCTAAAATTTGTTCAATACTCCTTTCAATTACAACTGTTCGGCGATAAAATTTTTCGTTTCGAAATTCTTTAGAAGAGTAAGATTTTACTAAAGCGCACCCTTGAATTGTTATTCCGATAATAAAATAAATAAAAATATTAGTAATATTTTTCATATTGATAAATCCGATAATGTTAATTTATTTGTTGTTAATAATCCTATTACACCATATTTATAAGAATATTTTATAATATAATCACGAACTGCATCTTTGGCTGAATATGTGTATAATACACCTTTAATATCTCCTTGAAAAGGCTTTTTACAACCATACGAAATAATGTCATTTAACTCTTTTAAATCAGAATCTTTAGCACCGTTAATAATAGCAACTTTTTTATAAATTAAAGCTTCATTTAATGAGTATTTTGAACCAATATTACATAGATAATTTTTTGCAAGAATTACTGCTCCTATAACAGAACCTTTATTAGCACTAATTTTTAAGTATTTCAATGAATCTTCATAATCACCTTTATCACTATAAATTGCACCTAATGCAGCGTAGACTTCTTTATTATCATTAATATTTTGTATAGCTTTATCTAAAATTTTTTGGGCACTATTATAAACTGAAGTATAACCAATTCGATATTGTTTTATAATCATAAAGGAATATAAAATTTGTGCGTATAAATATTCTTCTTGCGAGGCAACCCACATTAGTTGAGTTCCAGCATAATAGCCAGAAGGAGTTTTAAATAATCTCCTATGTTCAATAGAATAAGCATGAGGATAAGGGGAAATATAATATTTTGCAGCATGAAATTTTCCTTCACTAACACCTTCATTTCCAGCCAATAAGTAAAATTTATTAGCCATCTCGTTATTTAAGTTTACTCCTTTTCCATAGGCGTACATATAACCAACAAATAAATGTCCATAACCATTATTTTTGTCTGATGCCTCTTTAAATTTTTTAAAAGCCTTAAAATAATCTTTTTCTATTTTATTACCATTATAATAATCAAAACCACCCATTAATATTTTATTTGTTTCAATTGAATAATCGCCCAAATGCTTTTTATTATTTGTACAGGATGTAAAAAATATCACAATGATAATTAATAAAAAACATTTGCTGATATAAAGGGTATTAGTCATAAAATCTATAGTCATTAATAATAAAAAGTAGTATTGGCTTTTTAACTTATAATAAAGATACATTAATGTCTATATTTTTAAATAAATTATTATAAACTTACTAAAGCTTTTGCAAAATCTTGATAATCAAATTCTTTCAAATCATCCACTCCTTCCCCTATTCCAATATAGTGAACTGGTAAGTTAAATTTTTGCACAATTCCAACAACAGCGCCAGCTTTTGCCGTACCATCTAGTTTAGTGATGATTAATCCAGAAATATCTGCTAACGCTTTAAATTGCTCAACTTGAGCAATTGCATTTTGACCTGTTGTTCCATCGATAACTAGTAAGCAATGGTGAGGCGCGCTATCATCAATTTTTTTAACTACTCTGATTATTTTAGCCAGTTCTTCCATTAAATTTTTATGGTTATGAAGTCTGCCAGCAGTGTCTATAAATAAAATATCTGTTTTATTATTTATCGACTCGGTAATAGCTCTATGAGCCACACTTGCAGGATCGGCTCTATCATTGCCTTTATAAAGATCAGCACCAGCGCGCGTTGCCCATTTTTCAATTTGCTCTACAGCAGCAGCTCGGAAAGTATCACAAGCCGCAATAGCTACTTTTTTGCCTTGATTAATATATGTTGCTGCCATCTTGCCAATAGTAGTAGTTTTACCATTACCATTAACGCCGCAAACTAGAATTATGTTTAATTTATCAGAATCTAGTTTTAATTGATGATTTTGTTGATTAAGTATTTCACTGATTATCTCACTTAAATCTTGCTTAATCTCATCGCTAGTTACTTCTTTATTAAATTTATGTTTTCGAAGCTTTGTGATAATAGCGCCAGAAACATGGCTGCCAATATCAGCTATCAACAGTAATTCTTCCAACTCTTGCAGTGTATTTTCATCTAATTTTTTTTTGATGAATAAATGCTCAATACCATTACTAATTTTATCAGATGTATTAGTCAGAGCATTTTTAAGTTTGCTAAATAACTTAAGCATATGTTTTTATATTTTTAATCTATTTTTCTAAAAATTGATTTTTATATTTATCTAGCAATATTTTCATTTGGTTAATGTTTAAACTACTATCAAGATTTTTATAATCAATGCCGCCAGAACCTGAAAGCAACAAATCAACAGTATTTTTCAATATAGTATTTTTACTATCAATCATCTTACTTAAGGTCACCAATTGCTCATGGTTGTTCATCATATAGTATGCAATCGATAAGCGCAATATGTCTTGGGCAGCACTTGCATCTTCATTAGCTTTTAATAATAGAACATCAATATTTGGACCTACTTGATCAATATATTTGATCCAATTTTTTTCCTGAAATATGATCTCGCGACGAAGTATTTCAGCATCATCGGATGAATCATCTTTGAGATAGTTTAATGCTTCATCATATTTACCAAGAGACATTAAAGCCTTTGCTTTGATGCGAACACGATATTGATGCTCATCATAATTATAATTATCTTTATCAGTTTCATCTAGCACTAAAATAGCCTCATTAGGCTTATTATCTATTATTAAAATTACCGCTAAAGTATCTGCGCTCAAAACTTTTTTCATATTTTTTAAACGATATGTGACCTGGTGACGCAATAATTCTGCGGCGCTATCTAACAAATCTAATTTTATTAATCTTTTGGCTATATTAATAATCACCTCATCACCCTGATCGCCAATTGGATTTAGCTCTTTAAATTCAAAAAATAGTGCAACTACGGTGAAATCATCCATGGTCTCACCAGATCCACCTGGCAAGAATACATCGTTAAATATTTTCGCCATTTCTGTAGTAATATGGAAATTATTTATTTTATTAGTAAAAGACATTTGAGCATATTGATAAATTCTCAGCGCGTTAAATATCTCTTTCTGATCACGATATAGATTTGCTAAATGAAATAATATATCATATTCTAATTGATCTCCACGCCAAACAAAACGCAGGCGCTCTAAAGTTTTAATCATGGCATTTGCATTAATTTCCTGACTATCATATTGCATTTTGCTCAA
>JAYUJO010000283.1:0-3560 GCA_043765215.1 Rickettsiales bacterium
TTCACGCGCCAGCACTGCATCACCAATTATAATCATTGGATTTTTAGCTTGTTCTAAATTTTTGGCTATTTCAGAATTATCTTGTAATATTTCATTTAATGTTGCAATATCATTACCAAGCTCTTGAATTTTGTAAGTTTGATCATCTTCTTCACCAATTCTTGCAACTTTTAGAAATCCATCTCGAACTCTTCTGCCAATTCGCGCATTAAGAACTGGAGCGTTTTTTCTAACATCAGCCCCAATGATTAAACAAAAGTCAGCTTGCTCAACACCACTAATTGAAGTGTTAAACAAATAATTGCCTCGGCTTGAAGTATCAATATCATAGCCGAATTGATTAGCATCAACTAGATCAGACCCTAGATTTTCTAGCAGTTTTTTAAGCAAAAACATTGGCTCACATGACACAGTTGTTCCAGCTATTGCTGCAATCTCATTTTTTTTAAGAACATTAGTTTTTTCAACAATCAAGGATAGGGCCTCATCCCATGTTGATTTGACTAAATGTCCATCCTTTCGAATATAGGGCACGTCAAGGCGCTGAACTTTTAAGCCATCATAAGAAAATCTGGCCTTATCTGAAATCCACTCCTCATTAATATCTTCATTTAATTTTGGTAGGATTCTCATCACTTCAATGCCTCGTGAATCGATGCGTATATTTGATCCCATCGCATCCATTACGTCTATAGACTCAGTTTTTTCTAATTCCCAACTTCTTGCCTTAAATGCATATGGCTTAGAAGTTAGAGCTCCAACTGGGCATAGATCGATAAGATTACCTGATAATTCTGATGTTAATGTTTTTTCTAGATAACTAGTGATCTCCATATGCTCACCACGACCAATCGCGCCCATTTCAGGAACGCCAGCAACATCTGATGAAAAGCGTATGCAGCGCGTACAATGAATACAACGAGTCATATGCGTTTCAACTAATGGCCCAAGATCTTTATCTTTTACAGATCTTTTATGCTCGTCATAGCGTTTTTTACTTCTGCCATATTTAAAGGCTTGATCTTGTAAATCACATTCACCACCTTGATCACAAATTGGACAATCTAATGGATGATTTATTAATAAAAACTCCATCACCCCTTCCCTTGCTTTTTGAACTGTAGGAGTTGTAGTACGAATAACCATACCTTCTGCAACTGGCATAAAGCATGAAGCAATTGGTTTTGGAGATTTTTCCATCTCAACCAAGCACATACGGCAATTACCAGCAATTTTTAAGCGATCATGAAAACAAAAATGTGGGATTTCAACGCCTGCAAGTTCACAGGCTTGCATGACAGTCAAACCGCTTTCAACTTCAATTTCTTTATTATCTATAGTTAGTTTTGGCATTTTTTCCTTGATGGAAATTTAATTACATAAGATTTGATCTTAATTCAAGCTTTGTTTAAAAACCAACTTTTTTCTATAAAAAGAGCATTTATTATATTGTTTTAATATATGATGTGTTGTAAATATTTAAACAATATAAAAATATCAACATTATTGATTATCTTGACAAAAACAATAGTTGATATAGCATAAACATCATTCAAATATATAATTTTTATCTATGCCCCTTACAAAACGCAGGGTTCTATTGAAAGTTTCAGGTGAAGCTCTCATGGGCAATCGAAACTATGGCCATGATATTGATACTTTAAATGGCATTTCAAATGATATTAAAGAAGTTTGCGATATGGGCGCTCAAGTTTGCCTAGTGGTCGGTGGTGGTAATATTTGCCGAGGCGCTGATGCATCTCTACTTGGTATGGAAAGATCAACGGCTGATTATATGGGCATGCTAGCTACCGTTATTAATGCCCTAGCTTTACAAAATACTATGGAAAAGCATCATATTCACACGCGCGTGCAATCTGCGATACCTATAACTACAATGTGTGAGCAATATATTAGGCGAAGAGCCAAACGACATATGCAAAAAGGACGCGTTGTTATATTTGCCGCTGGAATTGGCAATCCCTTTTTCACAACAGACAGCGCTGCTGTGCTCAGATCAATTGAAATGAATTGCGATATATTGCTCAAAGGCACTAATGTTGATGGCGTTTATAATACTGATCCCAAAAAAGATAACTTGGCGCAAAAATATTCTGAAATAACTTATAATGATGTTTTAAGAGATAATTTAAAAATTATGGATATGGCCGCAATTGCCGTAGCTAGAGAAAATAAACTTCCCATAAAAGTTTTTTCCATTAATAAACGTGGAAACTTTGCTAAAGTATTGCAAGATCAAGGAGAATTTACATTAATTAGAGGAGAGTAATGAACAAAACATTAAAAGCAGACCTAACTGAAAAAATGGAAAAAACTTTATTAACTTTAGACAAAAATCTTCAAGGACTTAGAACTGGAAGAGCATCGGTTAACTTGCTAGACCCAGTTGTAGTCGAAGTTTATGGCAGCAGAATGCCAATTTCTCAAGTTGGAACTGTTGCAACTCCCGACGCAAAAACCATCAGTGTTCAAGTATGGGATAAATCAATGGTAAAGACTGTGGAAAAGGCTATTGCTGATGCAAATTTGGGTTTAAACCCAAGCTCAGATGGTCAATTAATCCGCATGTCACTGCCAATAATTAGTGAAGAGCGCCGAAAAGAAATGGTTAAGATTGCTGGTAAATATGGCGAAGATACAAAAATAGCTTTGAGAAATGTCAGAAGAGATGGCATGGATGTTTTAAAAAAAATGGAGACTTCTAAGGAAATTTCTAAAGATGAACATCACGATCATTCTGAAGAAATTCAAAAATTAACTGATGAATATATTGTTAAAGTTGATAATATGGTCAAAAGTAGAGAAAAAGAAATATTAACTACTTAAAAAAATATCATTTATAAATAGTCACCCCTCTTAAGAGAGGGGACCTATCATTAAAAGACAATCCATCATGCTCGTTATCCTACGCGATAAGCGATACTTTGGTAACATATTGAGTTGTGTAAAATTAAACATAGATTATACTAAAATAGAATATATAGTCTAAGGGAATTAAATTTAACATTTACATAATTAGTTATAATTTACCATTTTCAACTATAACTAGTCCTTATAGATAATTTTTGCTTATCCACAACTGAATTATCAGAAAATAATTAGGCTTAGAGCAGTCTAAACCTAATTTAATTTTTTATAATTTTTATTTACTTATAATTGTCTATATAATTCCTGATTATTCCTATTTTCCTCAATTTATGGATAATTAAAAAACTATTCATTATTGGCGTTAAACTAATATTTAATGGTAAGAGTGATAAAATAAAGGTAAGATTAATATACCTTCTTAATGTTTTAGACATTTTATACCATTTCTTAAAAATTAACTAGGAATAAGGAGTTGAATTAATAAGTGAACGACTTTACACGAGGTTAAATTTTAAAATGGGATCTATAAATGGGTATCTAAAATAGGTATCTATAAATGGTTGCCTATAACAATAACTAACCTGAGTTCGATATAAGAGAAAGGAATGAAGAGAGAGAATAAATAGATAGAAGAAACTTTTAATTGATGATAGGATGCAAGTTTAAACCTA
>JAYUJO010000284.1:0-9493 GCA_043765215.1 Rickettsiales bacterium
AGTTTTATCAAAACTTATTTAGTATTGCCATCCGCAATGATTTTCATGATTATTTATGCAAAATTATGCAATGTAATGTCGCAACAAAAAGTATTTTATACTTTAACAACTTTTTTTATAGCTTATTTTACATTATTTACATTTGTTTTATATCCTAATCCTGAATATTTTCAAATTTCGAAAAATACTATAGAAGCTTTGGCTATTAATTATCCAAATTTTAAATGGTTTATTAGAATTATTGGTTGTTGGAGTTATGCATCATTTTATGTGATGTCAGAACTTTGGGGCAGCGTGATGGTTACTTTATTATTCTGGCAGTTTGCCAACAAAATTACTAAAACTGAAGAAGCAAAACGTTTTTATTCAATGTTTGGACTTATTGGTAATTTTGGATTAATATTAGCAGCAATTGCTTTTGGAATCTTTTTTGATGAAAATATGCAAATTGTTCCTAAAAATGTTAAATCAATTCCAGTTTTATGTTTAGTCATTTTCAATGGTGTTTTAATTTTATTTTTATATAGATGGATTAATTTACATGTATTAACTGATCCAAATTTATATAATCCAAATGAGATTGGTGTTAAGAAAAAAAGTAAAGTAAAATTATCTTTAGGTGATAGTTTTAAGATGATTGTGACTTCTAAATATCTTGGTTTGATTGCGTTATTAGTATTCTCATATGGTGTATCAATTAACCTGGTTGAAGGTGTATGGAAGGCTCAAGTTACTAAGTTATGTCCAACTGAAGATGAATATAATTTATTTATGGGTCAGTTTCTAGGATATCAAGGAGCTGTCGCAATATTCTTTATGTTAGTTGGTAGTAACATATTACGTAGAGTATCTTGGTTTACAGCAGCCATGTTTACGCCATTAATGATTTTAATCACTGGTACTGCATTTTTCTCATTCATTATATTTGATAGTGGTTTAGGCCTTCAGCTCGCTGCTTTCTTTGGTACCGGTCCATTAGTTGTTGTAGTTATAATTGGCATGGGTCAAAATGTTCTGAGTAAAGCTGTGAAATACTCATTATTTGATTCAACTAAAGAAATGGCTTACATTCCGCTAGATGATGAAATGAAAACGAAGGGTAAAGCAGCAGTTGACGTAATTGGTGGTAGATTTGGTAAATCTGCTGGTGGATTTATTCAATCAACCTTCTTTATGTTGATGCCATCACTTGGTTTTACTGAAGCAACTCCATATTTTGGTGCAATATTTTTTGTGATAGTAATATTATGGGTTTTTGCTGTAAAAGCTCTTGGTCATGAATATCAAAATAAATTAATTGAAAATGAAGCTGCAAAAAACAGTGAATTCTAAATTATAATAATTTATTTATTCAAAATGGGGATTATCTAGAAATAGATAGTCCCCTTTTTTATTGCTATGGTAAATATTTGTATCCTCCAAGTACATGGTTAAAATTTTATATGAGATTTATAATTATTAATTTTGTTTCTATATATTTTTAACCTATTAACGATATATCTTCTTCATGTATATCATCTTTTGATTGTCTTAAATTGGTTTCATCTTCTATTTCTTGTATTTTAGGATAATCTTGACCAAAATCTTCTTCATCATATTTACTAGGCTGCTTTTTTCTATTAACACTATAATAATTAATAAATTCTTGAATCAAATCACTATCTAATTCCGTTTTTTCTTCAATAATCATTTGAATCATACTGCTAAAAATACAATCAGTATCGGTAATGAGTAGATTCATAATTTCAAAAAAACCTTTTGATAGTGGAAAAGTAATTACCTTAGTCCAATTTTCTTCACTTTCACTTTCACTTAAGAAATTTGTATAGGGCAATAATTTTATAACTAAATTCCTATAATTATTCATTACAGCTGCCATCAAAGGTGTGCAATTTTCAATAGTAATTGTTTCAAATGTAACTTTCGGATGTTTTAGCATTGAATTATTAGTTAAATGACTTAAAATTAAATCTAATAACTCGTCAATATCAGGAATTTGACTAAATGATAAATTTATACTTTTAGAATATAATTTTAATAAATTATATATATCTTTGTTTAATAAATTATCATTATCTATTGTGTATTTCTCTATTATTCGATGTAGTAAAGATAATCCTAAAGATTTTATGATAGTATCGAATTTAATAGTTAGATGATTGATAGATAGTAAATTTTCAATCATTCTAAAGTGATCTTCTTCGAAAGCTATATATAAAAGCTTATCATAAAAATTCGCAAATTGAATATTATATTTTTCTAAAGTTTTATATATATTAAATTCATTATTGGCAATCGATAAGTTATTTAATATCAGTTCAGCCATGTAAGGCTATGCTCATCTCCAATCCAATCCATGTTCAAAGATAAGTCTAAAGCTGTTTTCTCATCATCATTTACGACTTGCATTAATTCTAATCGGCTCTCAACAGGTAAAATATTGATTTTATTAAATATTTCTTGCATGGATTTTAAACTATTTCTCATAGCTGCATAGTGAAGAATAGTATTATTATCATTAGATCTAATTGTTATATCAGCTCCTGCATCTAGTAATAATTTTAATTTTATAGTTCTATCTTCATTAGCGCATCCTAAATTTGCCGCCAAATGTAGAGCTGTCATTCCATTATTATCTTTATCATTAATATTAAATATTTTAGAATTTAATATTATTTTAAATATTTCAATATCATGTGTATATATAGAATGATGAAGAGCATTTTTTCCATTAATGCATTTTTCAGTTCTATTATCGTTTTCTAATAATTCTATAACTAATTCTATATTTTCTTTTTGGATAGCCATAATTATTGGTATAGCATAACTATCTCTGGTGCCTGAAGATTCCATAATAAATCACTAATTAATTATTGATTTATTAACTTTAGTAAAATGTATAAAATTGGTCAATCATCAATTAAAAATGATAAGAATTAATAACAAACTAATATAAAAAAGTGTATTTTTTATCGATATTCAGAAGCATTCTCATATTTAAACATTAAAGTAGATTTATTCTATATATAATTTAAAATAAAATATAATATTAATATCTTGTAAGATTAATTTTGACAATTTATTTAAGATATATGCTTAAGCAAAAATTATCCATAACTGATGTTATTGAGCGCTCATAGAAATAGGGTGAGCATTTAATAATACTCACCCTAATTTTCTTCTATAAACTAAATTTAAAAAACTAAAAAATTTATTTACGAGACATTCTTTTACGCTCATTGGGATCTAAATAACGCTTGCGAAGCCTTACAGACTTTGGTGTTACTTCCACTAGCTCATCATCTTGAATATAAGCAATTGCTTGCTCAAGTGACATTAACCTTGGCGGAGATAATCTTATTGCCTCATCTTTACCACTAGCACGCACGTTTGAGAGCTGCTTAGATTTAATAGGATTAATTTCCAAATCATTTTCTCTATTATGCTCACCAATAATCATGCCTTTATAGACAGGAACACCAGTAGAAACAAACATGCTGCCTCTATCTTCTAGATTCCAAAGAGCATAAGCCACGGAATTACCATCTTCCATAGAAATTAGCACGCCATTTCTACGACCATCAATTTTACCATAATATGGCTCATAGGAATGAAATATTCTGCTCATAACACCAGTTCCACGAGTTTCTGTTAGGAATGGACCATGATAGCCAATTAAACCACGAGACGGAGCCAGGAAAATCAATCTAGATTTACCAGCGCCAGTTTCGCGCATGTCTTTTAATTGACCTTTACGATTATTCATTGATTCAACTACAGCGCCCATATATTCAGAATCAATATCAATCTGAACCTCTTCAACTGGTTCTAATTTTTTACCAGTTTCTGGGTCATCTTTGAATAATACTGTTGGTCTGCTGATTGAGAGTTCAAAACCTTCTCTACGCATTGTTTCAACTAATACGCCAAGTTGCAATTCACCACGTCCAGCCACTTCAAAAGCGTCTGTTTGTTCAGTTTGAGTTATCTTTAGGGCAACATTTCCTTCAACTTCACGCATTAAACGAGCACGAAGAACGCGTGATGTTAATTTATCACCCTCACGACCAGCTAAAGGTGAGTCATTAATTGAAAATAACATTGAAAGAGTTGGTGGGTCAATTGGTTGAGCTTTAAGTGGAATTGTAACTTCGCTAGATGCAATTGTATCTGATACGTTTGCTTTTTCAAGACCAGCTATAGCAATAATATCACCAGCTTTTGCAGTTTCAATTGGCAGTCTTTCTAATCCTTTGAAAGTAAGCATCTTACTGATACGACCATTTTCAACTAAAGTTCCATCACAGCTCATCACTTTAATTGGCATGTTAAGTTTAGCAATTCCAGTCTCGATTCTACCTGTTAATATTCTTCCCAAATATGAATCATATTCTTTAGTAGTCACAATCATTGAAAATGGTGAATCAACATCTGATTTTGGTGGTTTTACATAATCTAGAATAATATCAAATAATGCATTTAAATTTTCTCTTGGATCTACTAGTTCCTTAACAGCCCATCCATTTCTGCCTGATGCATAAATTACTGGAAAATCAAGCTGCTCATTATTGGCATCAAGTGATAAAAATAAATCAAAAATTTCATCTAGAACTTCGTCAGCTCTTTGATCTGAGCGATCAATTTTATTAATTACAACAATTGGTCTTAAACCCAATTTAAGTGCCTTGCCAAGAACAAATTTAGTTTGTGGCATTGGCCCCTCAGCAGCATCAACTAAAATTACCACACCATCGACCATACTAAGAATACGTTCAACTTCACCACCAAAATCAGCGTGACCTGGTGTATCTATAATATTAATTTTTGTTTCATTCCAGAAAACCCCTGTACATTTAGCAAGGATAGTGATGCCTCTCTCCTTTTCCAAATCGTTAGAGTCCATGGCTCTTTCACTAACATTCTGATTATCACGGAACAAGCCGCTTTGAGATAGCATATTGTCAATCAAAGTTGTTTTACCATGATCTACGTGCGCAATGATTGCGATATTTCTAATTGATGATGTCATTTAACTATATTTATTTATTAAAAATTTTCAATATTGCATCATATATTATTTTTTGCTAAACAGCAATTTGAAAAAACAATTACTTTTCTATAAAAATTCAACTAAAATGATTTAGTATGTAAAAAACTTAAAAAAGTAGAATAATATGAGTAAATTATCAAAAAAACAAAAAACAAAAAATTATGTATTAATGATGTGCGTGGTTGCAATAATATTATTGATATATTCAATAACTATAGTTAAACTTTCAAAATAAACTATTTTAGTCAACTTTTATAATATTTAAAAATATAGAACAATGAAAAATAATTTTAATATTTTAGTTATGATGTGTACTTTACTTTATTCAAACATATCTTATGCCGAAAACCCAATTGAAGTAAATATTTACATTAAGAATCATCACTTTTATCCAAGTGAATTAAAGCTTCCGCCAGGGAAAAAAATACGTATCAATGTGTTTAATCAAGATTCGACCATTGAAGAATTTGAAAGCACTGATTTAAAAAGAGAAAAAATTATTCCTGGTGGCTCTAAAGCAACTATAATTCTTGCTCCTCTTAAGGAAGGGATATATGAATTTGTTGGTGAATTCAATGAAGACACTGCTAAAGGACGCATTATTATAGAAAATTTAAAAGAGGTTGGTAATGTTTAAAATTGCGATTGTTGTCTTTCGTGAATGTTTAGAAATAGCCTTATTACTTGGAGTTATTTTAGCTGCCACAAAACCAATCAGCAACTCTAGAATTTATATTATTATGGGCTCTCTTATTGGTATTGTTCTAGCTGCAATCTTTGCATTATTTACAAGATATATTACCGTTAGTTTAGGTGGGCTTGGTGATGAGATGTTTGATGCTTGTTTGATATTATTAACAGCAGCAATAATCAGCTGGACAGTTGTATGGATGCAAGGATACACCAAAAAAATTCGTATGGGTTTAAGCGCGCTTACTGAAGAAATTAATGCTGGTTTTTCAAGTCGCTTCATTATAGTCACTGTTGTTGCTATGGCGATACTTCGAGAGGGAGCTGAAATAATTTTATTTGTTTATAGTATATCCTCAGCAGGAAATGTTTCAGTTAATGATTATATAATAGGTTTAAGCGTCGGCGCAATAATGGGCTTAATTGTGGGCACTGTTATTTACTGCGGATTAATCAAATATGCGGGTAAATATATTTTTAAAATAACTACTATTTTACTGACGCTTATTGCTGCAGGACTAGCATCTGAATCGGCTGGAATTTTCACCTCGTCTGGAATTATTGAGACTTGTTCTGAGCAATTATGGGATACATCATGGTTGGTGAGCAATCAATCATTAACAGGTAAGTTATTAAATATTGTTACTGGTTATGATTCAAAACCAAATGGTTTGCAAATTATTTTCTATATGTCTACGATATTAATCACTATGCTAATGATGCAATTGCGATCAATATTATCTCAAAAACAAAATTTACAAGAGCAAAAATGAATTTATGTTAAAATTTCTTACTGAATTTGGGCCATTAATAGCTTTCTTTTTAGGTTATAAAACTGGCGGAATCATTACTGCCACAACATATATGTTAATTATCTCAGTTATCTGCATAATAATTACTTATGCAATTGAAAAAAAGATCAATAAGGTCAATTTAATTTCAACAATATTAATTATTTTGTCGGCGGGATTGACATTGATGAGTGGCAACTCAATATTTATAAAAATTAAAGCAACAATATTATATATTTTATTTAGCCTATTTTTCCTAGTTACCAGCTATAAATACAAACCAGCTATCAAATATTTACTTGAAAAAGCAATAATATTTAGCGATGAGCAAAAGTGGCGTCAATTAAACTTGCGCTTTGTTTGGTTCTTTATTGGTATGGCTATTATGAATGAAATTATGTGGCGTAATTTTTCAGAAAGCACTTGGGTTAATTTTAAAGTCTTTGGCGCAGCGCCTATTATGATTATTTTTATATTAGCTCAAATGCCTTTTATTCTTAAGAATAAAACTGATGATACTGTGAATTTAAACTAAGTTGGTTGTCTCATTGAATTAGTTTAACTAGGATTACCGCTCT
Organism: Rickettsiales bacterium; assembly: GCA_043765215.1. Classification (GTDB taxonomy): domain Bacteria; phylum Pseudomonadota; class Alphaproteobacteria; order Rickettsiales; family Rickettsiaceae; genus Megaera_A. The sequence continues at coordinate 7,110 of JAYUJO010000284.1, forward strand.
CTTTCAAGATATAATCCATAATTGGAATTAACTAAAAAAGCTCATTTTAAAAATTGATATATTTCATCGGGTTTTTAGCACTTTTACCCTCACGAATACCAAAATGCAAGGATGGTTGTGTGACTTTACCAGTGCTGCCTACATAACCAACTACATCACCTTGATTAACCATGCTGCCTTTTTTTAAGATTATATCTTGCATATGAGCATAAGATGTCACAATATTATTATTAAGTTTAATGATAATTAAATTACCAAAAGTTGCGTCATAATCCGCGTAAATCACTTTACCTGTTGCGCTTGCTAATATTTTTGTTCCAGCTTTTGCAGCTATAATAATACCTTTATTAATCCCATTATCTGTTTTATCACCAAAATTGGCAATAATTTTTCCATTTAATGGAGAGATAAATTCAGCAGTTACGGTCTTTGTCACAATAACATTTTGTTCCTTAACTAATGGTTTGACTTCTTCATCCATAATATTAGTATCATCATTATCATCAATGATTTTAGTAGTTTTAATTATTTCTTTGGCAGTGGGAATCTTTAAAATTTGATGTTCATCGAATGAATAGGGCGGTGTTAAATCATTTTCTTTAGTAATTTCTTCGATAGATACATTATATTTTTGAACAATTTTTTCAATCGTATCACTCTCTTCTACTTCATAGTAAGTAAAATGTTCTTTTGTTTCTATTTTTTCTTCTGTACTAATTGAGATAATTTGATCATCATCATTTTCATCATGAATTTTAATTTCATCAGTCTTTTTTTCTTCCACTATTTCATGCTTGATATGAGTGTTATCAATAATTTCGCCTTCATCTTCGTCAATGATTGGTTTTTCTTTAAAAACTGTCTTTGTTGTTTTTTTAACTTGCTGATTGCCATAATGATATTCAATTGGTGCAGTTTTTTTTGTAATTGCACATGAAGATGTAATAATTAAAATTGATAGATAAAAGATGATATTTTTCATGGAACTTGAATTTAATTTTTGTTTTATTGTTTAATGATGTTTGTGTTTAACAATATTATATATTAACATATGCTCACTTGTATATCAAAAAGGGTTTACCTATGCAAAATTATGATCTAGCAATAGCAAGCGATCATGCTGGCGTTATGCTTAAACGAAAAATTATCGCAGCTTTAGAAGAGCGAAAACTAAAAATATTGGACCTAGGGACTGATAGTGATGAGAAAGTTGACTATCCTGATTATGCAAATAAAGTCGTCGAAGTGATCATTGAAGAAACTGTAACTTTAGGCATTTTGATCTGTGGAACTGGCATCGGTATGTCAATTGCAGCTAATCGAAGCTCAGATATCAGAGCCGCATTATGCTTTAATGAATTCATGGCCGAGCGTGCACGTCTGCATAATGATGCAAATATACTAGTTTTAGGTAGTAAATTATGTGATGATGAACTGTCCTTAAAAATGGTTGAGATATTTTTGAAAACTAAATTTGAAGGTGGGCGACATTTAAAAAGATTAGCAAAAATAAACTAATCAATTGAGGCTTTATAACTTAAGAAATTTAAAATATACAAATATATATTGCTTTTTTATTCAAATGTAAGTAAAAACTGATCTTAAGTGTTTTAAATTTTTATTTAAACATTAATGGCCAGGTAGCAAAATGGTAATGCCGTGGACTGCAAATCCTCTATCGCCGGTTCGATTCCGGCTCTGGCCTCCACTTTTATCCTATATAATTATAGTTAAATGTTATATTCAGAGCAATTTTTTGAGATGAATTTGGCCGAGCGTGGTATTGCGCAAAATACTTTGCTTAGTTATCGACGTGATCTACAGGATTTTAAGCTTTATTTAAAGAAAAATAACAAACTAGAACTAGATGTTATATCTGATGATATTGAAAATTATATTAAATTTCTTAGCCAGAATTCCATAACGCCGCGTTCTATTAATCGTAAAATCTCAACAATAAAAAACTATTATAATTTTTTAATCAGTGAGAATCATACTCTATTTAACCCGATTCTGACTATTGATTTGCCAAAATATCAAACTAAATTGCCGCAAATCCTTTCCATCGATGAAATAAAAACCCTAATGCATTCTTGTAATCAAGACGAGACCATTGAAGGTGTTCGTTTGAGTGCTATGATTCATTTAATATATGCCACTGGAATGCGCGTTAGTGAGTTGGTGGCCCTTAAAACAAGTGATATAACAAGCGGTGGTAATCAAGAGAATATTAGGCAATCATTTAATATAAAAGGTAAAGGGGGAAAGGAGCGAATCGTGGTGCTTAGCGTTAAAGCTAAAAATATAATTGAGAAATATTTGCAAATTAGAGAGAAATTTAGCAATAATGAAAATTTAAAAATAAAAAATAATTTTAAAATTTA
>JAYUJO010000285.1:0-1256 GCA_043765215.1 Rickettsiales bacterium
AACAACAAATTGTATATTTTAATACTTTATACGATTCCTTGGTTTCCTTTTTTAATTACGCTATCTCATCTTGATTTACTATATCAAGATCTTCATCTAAATTAATAGGATTTAAAATTTCACAGTCGACAATATCTTTAAGCTCTAAATGTTGAGCAGGTTTTTTACGGCTAACATTAAAATATGTTTTAAACTGCTCTATAGACCCTTGCAAATCTTCAATATTTGTAAATTCATTAATAATATTTTCAATAGAGATCAAAATTTCATCAGAATAATTTAATATTAATTTTATACTTTCAAAATATTTATTAAATGCACTATCTTCTGTCTGATTATTCTCTAATTTGGATCCAAGCTTTATAGTTTCCTTCAATATGTTTTGCCAAGCAATGTAAGAAGGCTCTCCCTCTACGCCAATATTAATTTTAACTTCATTATCAATTAAAAGTTTTATAAGATTTACGCAGCCAAATTTGCAAGCTATAAGTAATAAGTTATATTGCTCAATACCATGATATTCTACTATATTATTAATATTATCACCATTTTCAATCAATATTTTAACAAGAATTTCAGCAATCTTATCATTTTCAGCTTCACATGCAAACTGTATAGGAGTTTTTCTTGGATATGAATCTTTTATATTAATTATATTTATTTCATCAAGATTATTAATAATAAGTTCAGATAGTTCTGAATAATCATTTATACATATATAAATTAAATCATTATAGAAACTTTTAGCTCCATTTTTAACTAGGAATTGTACGATTTGAATGTGTTTTTGTTGACATGCACTTTCTAAAGCGTTGCCAAAGATTGAATGTTTATTAACATTAGCTCCATTTTCGATTAATAAACGCGCAATAGTTTTATATCCATTATGGCATGAAGATATTAAAGCTAGGCCTTTGTTTGCTTTCACATTAATTTCTGATCCTTCCTTAATTAATATTTGTACAATTTTATTATGGTTATTTAAACATGCTTGTATAAGAGGTGCACCATCATCTATTTCTATATCAGCTCCAATTTTAATCAATAAAATGACATTTTTTTTATGGCCTGTTTTACATGCTCTAATTAAAGATGCACCATTATTTGCATTTACATCCGCTCCATTTTCAATTAACTTATCAACCTCTTCAACATCAACATGCTTATTTTTAAATATATTTAATAAATCTTGATTTAATTTATCTTGTTCTTCCTTATTCATAATTTTTTCTAATTAATTTTTTAATCACAAAATA
>JAYUJO010000286.1:0-3528 GCA_043765215.1 Rickettsiales bacterium
GAAATTTCTGATTTAATGGATATTGAAGATGGCGATGTTTTTATTCTTGGTGATAATAATATTGATAATCCATTTTTAGATAACTCCGAAGAAGAATAGTCTTTATTATAAAATTTTTATATTCAAATTATATTTATGTTACAAAAAATTATTTTTATCTCTTTTTTATTATGTATAAGCAATAATGCGCTAGCTGATGAATCTATAACTAGTGGCGCTAGTTCTATAATTAGCAGCATTAAATTATATTTAGGCATTTTTTTAGCTTTTATGTTATTAATTATTTGGAAGATGAAATCTTGTTTAACTAAAATAATTATGGGCGTAATTTCAGTTTTTATTGCTTGTTATTGTTTTTTCAAATTTTTTTAAAGCATATCATTAAGAGTAAAAATATTTGATGCTATTTTTATATAAGGCTTAGAGTTAAGATGAATTTTTAAAAAACTTAATTATATTATTTTCATCTTGAAGTTTTTCTTCAAGTTTTTTAAGTTTTTCATCTTCTATATTTTTTCTATTAGTAAAAGCTATTTCAAATTTTTTAAGCTCAATAAATTGCTCTTTAATATTTTCTCTCAAAACTTCAATAACTCTTTCTTGCTGCATCATTTGAGCATCAAGCGTTATAATCATTTTATCAGTTTTTTCAACATATTTCTCAAGCATAAAACCAAATTCTGTTGAAGAGAATTTTTTAATCTCAGATGCAAGTTCAGTTTGCATATAATTTTTTTTATCAAATAATCGCTTTTTTTCAATTTCTCTTAACTCAACTTCTTTAAGAATTTTATCTAACTTATTTTTATTTAATTTAATGAGCGTTGAAAGAGCTTTAGTCACTTATTTATCCTTGTTTAAAATTATTCAATTATTCCTAATATTTGCCCAAGTTGCTTATAACTATCTTCCATTGAGCAATATTCAGTTGGATTTTGCTTTAAAAAAGCCTCGATTTTAATAAAATAACCAATGGCTAAGTCAACATCATGATCTGTTCCTTTCTTATAAGCGCCAAGCCTGATCATTTCGGCCATATCTTGATATATAGAAAGCATTTTTTTTGCAAAAGTAATTTGTTTATTTTCTAAATCACTATTACATTTAGGAATAGTTCTTGATACGCTTTTAAGCACATCAATAGCTGGGAATCTTCCTCTTTCAGCAATTAAGCGATCCAGGACAATATGCCCATCTAATATTCCCCTAACTGCATCACTAATAGGCTCATTTTGATCATCTCCTTCGACAAGAACAGTAAATAAACCAGTGATATTTGCACTATCTACACCAGGCCCTGCTCGCTCTAAAATTTTGGGTAATTCACTAAATACTGAAGGAGGATATCCTTTAGTAGTTGGTGGTTCGCCAATAGCTAAGCCAATTTCGCGTTGCGCCATTGCAAATCTGGTTACTGAATCCATGATGCATAAAACTTCTTTACCAATATCCCTGAAATATTCAGCAACTGCCATAGTCATGTAGGCCGCCCTTTTTCGAAGTAAAGGTGATTCATCCCCAGTTGATAATATGATGACTGCTTTTTTTAAGCCCTCCTCTCCTAGATATTCTTCAATAAATTCTTTGGCCTCTCGTCCTCGCTCCCCGATTAAACCAATAATTTTAACATCACTATCTGCATATTTAGTAAGCATCGATATTAAAACAGATTTACCAACTCCGCTTCCTGCAAATATACCCATTCTTTGTCCATAACAACAACTGACAAATGTGTCTATAGCTTTGACTCCAAGGTCAATTTTACCACCAACTCTTTGACGTTTATGGGCTGGAGGTGGCGTGTTTTTTAATAAATATGATTTTTCTCCATGCTTGATTCCCCCTAAATCATCAATAGGTTTCGCAAAAGCATTAATAATGCGGCCAAGCCAGCTCTCATCTGGATATATGACATTTTCATGTTGATATACTTCAACTTCTGCACCAGAACCAACTCCTTCAGTATCATCAAATGGCATTAATAAAACAACATCATTATTAAAGCCAACTACTTCACATAAAATTGAGGTTTTTTTTAAAGTATTATTAATTTTGCAGCGAGCACCAATTGAAACAAATTCATTAATACCTTTTGCTTCAATAATTACGCCTCTGACTGACACCACTCTTCCAGAAATCTTTATTGCCTTAATATCATTAATCTCATCTTTGAGCGCTCGAAGATAAGTGCTAAAACTCATAAATTTCCTATTTTATCCATTTTAAGCACGTTCATCTGATGCTGGCAGAAAAAAATTACCTTGCATAGCATCAATTTTTATATTAATTAAGAATTTTGCAATTTCTCCATTTTCCACAAATTCAGCTACTGTTTTAATGCCAAGATCATTTGCCAAACTTATCAATGCTTTAACAAAATATTTACTATTATCGTTAATTAAAATATCTTTAATGTAGCTACCGTCTATTTTGATAATATCAATTGGCAAATTTAGTAATTGTTTAAACGAAGTAAAACCTGAGCCAAAATCATCGAGTGCAATACTGCATCCATATAAATGCATTGTATTAATAAACTTTTTTGTTATTTCAAAATTTAAGTTTAATGATGTTTCTGTAATTTCAATAATTAATCTACTAGCTACTTTATAAGTATTCAATAATTCTTCAATTTTAGATAAGAGTTTTTCGTTCGCCACCCCAATATTTGAAATATTAATTGAAAGACTTATTTCTGGATTATTAACCAATTCTTGTATAGCCATTTCAACTACAACAATATCTACTACATTTATTAAACCCTTTTCTTCAGCATCCTTAATCATTGGCCCCACTGAAACATAATTATTATTACTATCTAATACGCGAAGAAGGCACTCATGATATTCAACAGATCCACTTTCTCTATTAATAATAGGTTGATACATGAATTTAACTTTCTTGTTTATTAAGGAAGATTTCAATAAGTTCAGATTTATATTATTTTGTTTTAATTTTTTAATATCAACTGGATTATTTTCATAGCAAAAATAAAAATTAGGGCTTTCAGAGTTTTTCATACCATAGAATAGGTGAGATAAAATTTTATCAATTTTAAAATCTTCATTTTTATTAAATTTGATACTGCCTATGTGACATCTAAAATAACTTTGAAATTCGTTGTCAATATGTAAATGTACTTCGTAAAAAATAGCATAAGCAACTATTTCAGCTAGTTTACAATCATTTGGCAGCATTATAAAAATTTTAGACAAATCTGTTGTTTTAATTATACGACAATCAGTAAATGACTGACAGGCATTATTAACTATAGTATAAAATCTATCATAAATTTTTTGAGCATCTTCAATAATTATATTCAACTCTTCTTTATTTATAAGCTTAATTACAAGCAATATACCGCTTTTAAACTTATCAATTTCTTGTTGAAGGATTTCCATGGTTCTTGCTTTAATCAATATAATATTTTATGCTCTAATGATATATCAGTAGCATTTCACAGATATAATAACAAAATCGAACAATTTTAAAAGTTTTTTAAGAATATGGTGACAAGAAAAGAAATTA
>JAYUJO010000287.1:0-1252 GCA_043765215.1 Rickettsiales bacterium
ACCAGGAGCCAATTCAATAGCACTATTAGCTGGCACAACAATCTTATTAATTAGCGTCATCCTGCTAATTCCACGCTCATCAACAAAACTCTCATGCAATTCAACATTATTAGCAACTTCCATAGCTGATGCGCCAATAATGGTTATTTGCTGATCTGTTGGGTTATTTATCTTCATATAAGCAGCTGAATTATTATTTGGCGGCGTAGATTTGCGAGCCCAAGACTCTGATATTATCAATTTATTTTGTGTGTTAGTTTGGTTATCACCAGAATTTGGCGAAGGTGACATCTCTGCAGCATTAACATTTAATGCCAAAAGACAAAAAATAGTTGCGCAAATATTTGATAAAATAATTTTTTTCATTCTAAAAGTTCCTTTTAGTTATTTATAATAAATTCATATTGCCACGAATAAAGACATTTCGCAAATTAATAGTGTATTTTTTAATTAATATAAGCCTTAAGCTTAATTATGATGATTATAATTGTTCTTTATATAAAAGATTATATATTTTGGAATGCTGAAGTAAATATTCATGTGCGCCTATATCAACAATTTTTCCCTGATCCATTACCAAAATTTCATCGGCTTTTTCAATTGAAGAAATTCTATGAGCAATTGAAATTATTGTTTTATTTTTACATAAAATTGCAATGTTTTTTAAAATTTCACTCTCGCTATCGCTATCAAGGGCGCTCATAGCTTCATCTAGCAACAATATCTCTGGATTATATATTAAGGCTCTTGCAATATTTATTCTTTGTTTCTGTCCGCCAGATAAACGAACCCCTCTCTCCCCAATTTCCGTATCTAAACCATCTTTAAGCTTGGTCGCAAATTGATTTATACCACAAATATTGGCTATTTCTTTGATTGAATTTTCATCAATATCTGGATTAGAGAAAATTATATTTGATTTAATTGTGCCTGAAAAAATAGTTGGATTTTGTTCAACATAAGCAATTTTGCTGCGGACAAAATCACTATTGATTTGCGCAATATTATCACCACCAATGAAAATATCACCCGATTGTGGGCTATAGAATTTTAATAATAGTTGAAGTAATGTGCTTTTACCAGAGCCAGACCTTCCAACGATTGCTGTAAATGTTGCTGGCTTAATTATTAGATCTATATTATTTAAAATAATAGAATCAGGCCTTGATGGATAGGCAAAAGTTATTTGCTTAAATAAAATGTCCCCTGCAAAATTAATATTTTTTTTATTTTCGATTATTGCCACATTTGA
>JAYUJO010000288.1:0-3489 GCA_043765215.1 Rickettsiales bacterium
CTCTTGACCAATTGATTTTTTCGAAACATTGCTTATAAACTCCTTAATTACTGGCAACGCGACATCAGCATCTAGTAATGCAATTCGAATATCACGCATTGCAAGATCGATTTGCTCCTCTGTTAAAGTGCCACGTCCTTTTATTTTATCAAAAATTTTACTTAAAGATTGCGTTAAAGTTTGAAACATAATGAATTACAGCTTATTATTTATTTAATTAATCAAGATAAGCCAAAAATTATATAAATTCAAGTAAACATATGATCAATATTGATCCAAATGTAGCAAGCGCTGCTGCAATTGATAATATTAGAAAGAACAATAATAAAAAGGATAAGGAAATATCCTATCGCAAAAAATCTACCAAAGACGTGGCTTATAGTGAATCAAGCAGCAATATTGCCAATGTTGGTCAAATGCTATTTTTGCAAGAAATTGATCAACATCAGGAAGAGAAACAAGATTTAGAAGATTTTTCTAAAAAAGCCTTTAAATTGCTTAAAAATCTTCAGCTTGAATTACTCAATGGTAAAATTTCTGAGCGTAATCTTCATAATTTAAATGATGCATTAAATAATGTCAGTTTTTCCATTAAGACGCCAGAGATGATAGATCTCACCAACCAAATCAAACTTAGATTAGAAGTTGAAATTGCAAAAATTGAAATGGGGAAGGGTTAAATTGAATATTAACATCATTGACCCTATAACTTGATGCTAGTATAATGCACATGATCTAAACTTTTATAATTGATAAATTGTGGGCATGAGATATATAAAAAAAATTTTGTATGATAATAGATTTCTAGCGTCGCTGTTATTAGTAATGACTGCGGTAATAATAGTTTCACTTGTATCGTATGATCAAAGCGATCCTTCCTTTAACTTGGTTACAGATAGAAAACCTACAAATTTACTATTATCATTTGGCTCTCATTTATCTGATATATTATTACAATTATTGGGTTATTCTGCTTACATTATTCCTACATATTTATTAGCTTGCTCATATCAATTATTATATGTTGGCCAAGTAAAATGGGCTTTTCTTCGTTTTATCAGCATGCTTTGTGCCTTAACTTTATTATCAATTACCTTAAATTATTGTAATGACTATTTCTCTTGGTCTGTTAAGAGAGGTCTTATTGGTAATTTATATAATTCGCTACCTAAAGTTGTATTTTTAATTACTTATCAAAATTATATTCCTTGTATTCTAAGTTTATTGTTTTTAGTCTTTTTCTTATTAGCTTTAGGTATCAGTTTAAAATCATATATAAATTTCATAAAATTAATTTTTAGACCTATTTTTGCGTTATTGAGTAAAATTAAAATAATGCCTAAATTTAATTATCAAAATAATTTTAACAATGACGATAATGCTTATTACGGTGCAGGTGAATTTGAATATTTAAGAGATAATTTAAGTAATAATTCTCAAATAGCAGAAATTAATTTACCAATTAATGACTATAAAAATACAATTATTAAAAATACTAGAGCGCCAATAGTTTCAGTTAAAGAAAAAATTAGTATCAGTAGTAATAGTGGCATTAATAGTAATATAAATTCTAATAATATAGCATTTAATGGCGCAAATTTATTGCCATCAATCGATCTTTTATCTGATCCCAATAGACAAGATTTTAAAGCGCAAACTAAAGATGAGTTAAAATTAAGATCAGAACAATTAATTAAAGTATTAAGTGATTTTGGTGTTAAAGGCTTCATTAATGAAATTAAAGAAGGTCCAGTAGTCACCATGTATGAGTTCGAGCCTGCTGCTGGGACTAAATCATCACGCGTTATTGGCCTAGCGGACGATATTGCTCGCTCTTTATCGGCAATATCTGCTCGAATTGCAGTAATTCCAGGCAGAAATGCTTTAGGAGTTGAGCTACCAAATAAAAATCGTATGTTCTTTTGTTTGAAAGAATTAGTAAATACTGCTGAATTTCATGATCCATCGATTGCGTTACCATTGATTTTGGGTAAAGATTTAAGCGGTGCTCCGTTAATTGCTGATTTAGCTAAAATGCCCCATTTATTAGTTGCAGGAACGACTGGTTCTGGAAAATCAGTGGCAATTAATGCAATGATCATGTCTTTACTATATAAATATACGCCTGAAGATTGCCGCATGATCATGATCGATCCTAAAATGCTTGAGCTCTCGACATATGATAATATACCCCATTTATTAACGCCAGTAGTAACTGAGCCAGGTAAAGCTATCGTTGCTTTAAAATGGGCTGTTAAGGAAATGGAAAACCGTTATCGATTGATGTCTCACTTAGGCGTTCGAAGCATTGCTAACTATAATATAAAATTACAAGAAGCAGTTAAGGCAGGACATAGTTTAGAGCGCAAAATTCAAACCGGCTTTGATCCTGAAACTGGTAAACCAATTTTTGATAATGTGCCTATTGATATGAATAAAATGCCATTTATTGTGGTTATTGTTGATGAAATGGCCGATTTAATGCTTGTTGCGGGTAAAGACATTGAAACATCAATACAGCGCCTAGCTCAGATGGCTAGGGCAGCAGGTATTCACATCATCATGGCTACACAAAGACCTTCTGTAGATATTATAACGGGAGTTATTAAAGCAAATTTCCCCAGCCGAATTAGTTTTAAAGTTACCTCAAAAATTGATAGTAGAACAATATTAGGTGAGCAAGGATCAGAACAATTACTTGGTATGGGTGATATGCTTTATATGGGTAATAGCTCGAAAATTTTGCGTGTGCATGGTCCATTCGTAGATGATAGCGAAGTTGCTAAAGTAACTGATTTTTTAAGAACAACTGGCACTCCTGACTATGTTTCTGCTGTGACAGAAAGTCTAGAAGATGAAATGATTGGTGGTCTAAATGATGATGTTCCTAGCAATGATATGTATGTTCAAGCAGTTAATATTGTTAAAAATGAACGAAAAGCATCGATCAGTTATATCCAGCGTGTGCTCAGAATTGGTTATAATAGGGCAGCTAATTTGGTTGAAGAAATGGAGAAAAGGGGTGTGTTATCTGCGCCTAATCATTCAGGAAAAAGAGAAATATTATTACCAGAAGATTAACAAATTAACAAAATTATATGCTTTTAATTTGTGTATAAGTGTGATATAATAGCGAGCGTTAAAGGTTCCAATAAATATGAGGTGTTTGTGTTAAAAAAACCAGAATTTAAGATTGGTGAACGGGTTGTTTATCCTTCGCATGGAGTTGGTGAAATAATTGAAATTGAAAGTCAGGCCGTCGCTGGCACTACTCTTGAAGTATATGTAATTTCCTTTCCGCATGATAAAATGACTCTACGTGTGCCAGTTTCCAGAGCTAATGCTTCTGGACTTAGAACGCTTGCAACCAAAAATGATGTTAATAAAGTTTATGATATTCTTAACGATAAGCCTAAACGCGGTAATAAAATGTGGAGTAGGCGAGCTCAAGAATATGAAGCTAAAATTAACTCAGGACATCTTGATGCC
>JAYUJO010000289.1:0-3468 GCA_043765215.1 Rickettsiales bacterium
ATGAAAAGATGGGTTAAAGATAAAATAAACAACTTTGATAAATTATATGACGCTTTATCTAAATTCTTCTCCCCGCAGATTTCAACTTAATTTACTATAATCTAATTCCAGAAACAATTAAGATTTCTTTAGCTGGTGATGATGATATTTAAAATTAATAATATTTATTTAAATTGATGGAGGTGTAGTTTTTTTACCAGTAATAATATTTGCTATTAAAGTTATTACGAATAAAAGTATAAAAGCACTAAATAAAGCCTTAGCAGCCCAGGCAAACGTCCCAGCTGCTCCACCAAAACCTAAAACAGCAGCAATTACTGCTAGAATAAAAAAAGTTAGTGACCATCTTAACATAATTTCATTACCTTATTTATTATATAAATTATAAAGCTGCATTAAGCTTCATAATTAATATATATATCTATGCTAAATAAATTACAGTAGGACACTTATATAATTATTTTATTATAATTTATATAAGCTAAATTATGCAAATTTACTGCTAACAATAATTTTTTTAATTATAATACATATTTATCTTAATTAAAAATAATTTATAGTTTATGTATTATTTGTAGTAAATAAACTATAAATATCAATTAATTAAATTTATGCCTAACATATTCGATAAAATTAGAATTTTTTTAACACAAACTGATACTAAACTTTCTGTTCAAAAAAGAAAGTCAATCAATCCCAATCATAACAGTAAAATTGTAATTGATGCTGATACTGGAGAAATCATGCTTAAAGCATTTAAAACAAATTTCACTCAAAAGCAGAATGATAATAGTTCTGTTGAAATCTTTGGTGTTAATTTATCAGATGATGATTTAGATACATAAATTATCATTTAAAGAAATTGAAAATTTTGAAAAAGAATTTTAATATCTAAGATATTTTTCTAAATTTTTTTCATCATTTTGATTAATATATTATTAGATTAGGTGTTTATTAATATTTTTACTTTTTTTAAAAACTATTAATTATATAATAAAATATATTATTGACTTGTAATTATATTTAGTCGTAATTGAATATGTTACATATTCATAAATAAATATAATTATATGCTGGGTGGAAAAAAAATAGGAGCTGGAAGAAAATGTCGTTTTAATCAAAGCACTAAAGTAATAAGAGTGCCAGAAACGATGGTCAACAATGTCTATTCATTTATTGAGAATCAGCAAGAAATGAGCCTGCCTTTATATTCTTGCTCAGTGCAAGCGGGTTTTCTATCCCCTGCTGATGATTATATTGATTCTAAACTTAATTTAAATGACCATTTAATCAAAAGACCAGCTTCTACTTTTTTTATCAGAGTAAGTGGTCGGTCAATGGAAGGTTGCGGCATATGGGATGGGGATATATTAATTGTCAATCGAAGCTTAAAGGCAAAGCATAATAAAATAGTAGTTGCAGTCCTTGATAATGAATTGACCATCAAACGCTATATGATTAAAGATGGCAAAATATTACTTGTTCCAGAAAATCCTGACTTTGATTCTATTGAAATTAATGAGGCATCTAACGTAAACATTTGGGGCGTGGTTACCTGCGTTATTCATCAATTTAATTAAACATAAAAAATGAGCGAATCTGTATTTCTTTTAGTAGATTGTAATAATTTTTATTGCTCATGCGAAAGAGTTTTTAATCCATCTTTGGAAAACACCCCTATCGCGGTATTATCAAATAATGATGGCTGCATTATCGCAAGATCTGATGAACTTAAAATACTGAATATTCCAATGGCTGCCCCCTATCATAAATATAAATATGAAATGAAAAAGCATGGAGTTAAAGTTTTTTCATCTAACTATCAATTATATGGCGATATATCTCATCGCATTATGCAAATATTAAATCAATTTGCTCCTAATATGGAAATATATTCTATTGATGAGGCTTTCTTAAAAATTGAGTTTACTAGCAATGAGGAAATAGTAAAATTTGCTAAAAAAATTAGATATATAATAAAAAAATGGGTTGGTATTCCTGTATCCATTGGTATTGGACCGACCAAAACATTAACTAAAGTGGCTAATTATTTTGCCAAAAAATATCGAAAAAATATAGATGGTGTATATAATATTTGTTCTATTGAAATCCGAGACTATGCTTTGTCGAAACATAATATTGGTGACCTTTGGGGGGTGGGGCGTGAATGGTCCAAGAAAATGAAACATAATAATATATTTACTGCCTTAGAGCTTAAAAATGCTGATCCTAAATGGGTGCGTAAACATTTTTCAGTAGTTGGTGAGCGAATGGTCAGAGAGTTAAATGGCATAAGTTGTTTAGATTTGGAGGAAACTAAACCTAAACAAAGCATTATGTCATCAAAATCTTTTGGCAAAGCTGTTAATGATAAAGAAATAATCATGCAGGCATTGGCTAATTACACTGCTAAAGCTTGTGAAAAATTACGTATGCAAAACTCTCAGAGCTCAGCTACATGTATTTTTATACGAACTAATAGATTCAGCAGCAAAGACGAACAATATAGTAATTCGGTTGTTATATCTTTTGATCAACCTACCGATTATACTGGAATTATATTACAAACTGTGCGCATGGCTTTAAGTAAAATATATAAATCCCAATATCATAAAGCTGGTATTATATTACTTGGTTTAACACCAAAAACCCATATCAAGCTTAATATGTTTTGTTTATGCCTCAAGAAAATATTCATCAAACAACATTAATTCATTCTATTGACCAAATAAATATAAAGCTTGGAAATAATTTAGTACGCTTTGCAGCGCAAGGAATGAATAGAGAGCCCTGGCAACTTCGATCTAATTTACGATCTCCCAGATTTACCACGAATTGGTCAGAAATACCTTTTGCTCTAGCTGATTAAAATGACATCTTAAAATTTAAATTTAAAACTAGCACTAGCTTCATTACCGCCAAAGTAAAAATCAGTTGAGCGATAATCATTGCTCCAATTAAGCTTATTATTAACATATGTTACTATTTCAGCAAGAGCTGCTCCTGCAATTACTTGAGCAGTAGTATGCTCTTTTGCTTTAATGCGACTATAACCAGTGATTGTGGCAATAATATATAAGGGTATCGATGCATATTTATAATCAGAATAAGTTCGAACATATGAAGCAGCTGCCCATGCAGAAGCAGTGTGGCCTGATGGCATTCCCTCATATCTATCTTTTTTACCATTAATAAATGGCCTTTTACTAAAATTACTCTTACTAGATTTGCCAATTAATTTAGTACCATGCATAATGAAAAATGTCTGGCCATATACTAAGCCAAAATGACCAAAACCTTTTTCCTGAGATGCCATTGAGCCTGCAATTACTGGATTAATAACTTGCATATAATCACCAAAACTTCTTAAGTTACTTTTTCGATTATTCTCAGCTAAAGCACTGTTAACACTAACTAGCATAAATACAATAATGATATATTGGATATTTTTATTAAATTTCATAAGAT
>JAYUJO010000290.1:0-9258 GCA_043765215.1 Rickettsiales bacterium
ATTGATTTTAATAACAATTTACCAGAATCTATATTGGTCATTTTTTTTGCAACTTGTTGTATTGATTTAGCCTGAATATCGACATATATATCAACTCCAACTAAAGTTTTTACTTCACTCATATCAATTGAATGAATTTTAACATCACTAATATCATCTTGTTCATTATTTTTATAATTAGCAACTTTTAGAAGATTTGGTTGCTGCCCCAGTCTTTTAACAACTTCTTCTGCAAATTCTTTAGTTCCAAGTTTTTTAGCAGAAGTTTTTTCGTTATAGATATCAGATGTATGCATACCATCTTCAATCGTTTTTTTCCAAGCATTCTCAATATTACTAGCAATAGCACCTTGTCCTATATGAATAAGCATCATAATAGCGCCATTGAGCAAACCAGATGGATTGGCAATATTTTTACCCGCAATATCAGGGGCTGATCCATGAATCGCCTCAAACATTGCATATTTTTGACCAATATTAGCGCTGCCAGCAAGGCCAACTGAACCTGATATTTCAGCTGTAATATCTGAAATTATATCACCAAATAAGTTAGAAGTAACAATAACGTCAAATATTTCAGGACGTGTGGCTAAACGCGCAGTGCCAATATCAACAATATAATGTTCATTTTTAATTTGTGGATATTCCTTAGCAATTTCATCAAAAACTTGATGAAAAATTCCATCAGAGAATTTCATGATATTATCTTTACTAAAACATGAAACTTTACTACGATTATTTAATACTGCATATTCAAAAGCATATCGAACAATTTTCTCACAACCAACACGGCTAACTAATTTAATAGATTCCCGCATATTTCTAGTATGTCTATACTCAATTCCCGCATAGATATCTTCTTCATTCTCACGAACAATGGTCACATTTAAATCTGGATGAAGGGTTTCTACAAAAGGTGAATATGAAATCGTTGGACGCACGTTGGCATAAAGACCTAAAGTTTTTCGAAGGGTTACATTCAAACTTTTATAGCCACCGCCCTGGGGAGTAGTTATCGGAGCTTTAAGTAAAACCCTAGTATCTTCAATGGTTTGCCAAGCTTGAGGAGCTATGCCAGATGTATAGTTTTTTTGGTAAAGTTTCTCACCAATTTCAATAACTTCAATTTGAATTTTTGCTTCAGCCTTTTTTAATATATGCAGCACCGCATCCATTATTTCAGGACCAATACCATCACCATATGCAACCGTTATAGGAACAATTTTCGACATAAATATTTACACATTATAAGTTAATAAATTAATATTTTAATTATAACATTAGTTTTTATGCCAAACGCTAATATTTATATAAAAAACGAATTATAATGTAATGATCCGCTCTTAACTGTTTCTTTTTAACAATTCATTATAATCATTATGGAGCAATTTAACACCTAAAATCCATATAATACAAACAACAATAAATACAGTCATTAATATTCCAGTAATATCCTCATGCCTAGCTAATGGGTATATTGTAAAACTAACAATTTGTACTATTGCTCCAAGAGATTTACCAACTTTAGCTCCAAGAACATCGACTGCTGCTTTTCCTTTAGTTTTCATTTCTTGATCAAGGGGGATATAAACCATTTCTTTAGTTGCATCAAATAATGAATATTTAACACCTTTACCAAGCACGTTTTGTAAACCACCTATAAATACAACAATCATGAGAGGCGTTGCAAAAGTAATAAATGAAAATACATGCGCTAACCTATTTTCAACTAAAACGAAAATAAAAAACATGGAACCAACAATTAATAAAGTAGCTGGAGTTAAGACTGCGCCCCAAAACCAGCCAAATCTTTTGATAATAGTATTGCCAATAAAAATGAATATAAATGTGGATATTCCTGTCCAAAACAAAACATTTCCTTGATAAGCCATAAAGTCATTAGTCTCTGGATATAAAGCTTTAGTTCGAGACATCCATAAACCTTCAATCAAATTAAGAGCAGTACTATATGAAATAGTTAGAATACAAATTAGCGCCAAATATTTTGATGTAAACACCATCTTCGCACTTTGCCTTAAAGTTAATTTCAAAATATCTGTTCGTTTATTTTTAAAAACAATATTTTTTAAAGTTTTAATATATTTGTTTTCAATATATCGATGTAACAATAAGCATATTGCTCCAGAGATAGCAATCATTAAGGTCATCGATTTTAAAACCATTTCAGATTTATCTATAGTTCCTGAAAAAAATGACATTAAAAAATGATTAGACTTAGTTAGATAAATAATTAAAACTCCAGAAATCAATAAATTAAGCTGACCAAATAGACCAAAGAATATATAAAACCTTTTAGCCTCTTCAGTTTTAGTAATTTTATTTGCTAATTGCCAAAAAAATACGAAGAAAACTGTGACAGTCCAGAGTTCTGCAATAATATAATATAAAACAAAACTCCATTTACCCCACATAACCACAAACCATTTAAGATGGGGATATAAAGTAATATAATGATTTACTATCTCAGGATCAGGATGAAAATAATCTCGATTAGGAAAAATTACAAACGCAAAAAATATGAATATAAATAAAAATATAGAAACAATAATTCTAAATACTTGCTCGGTTGTCATCACATTACACATTTTAGTATAAGCAATAACAAACAAAATACCAATCGGCATTTCGCCCCAGAATTTAATAAAACTCAAAACTTCCGTGCCCATCATAGTTACGATAAAGCCATCCTTAATGGATCTGGTTAAATTTTGAGTAAGTAAAATAAATAGCATTAAGAACGCCATTGGGAAAAATTTCATTATCTCATGTGACCTAACTGGCCACATCGCAAATCTCAAATTACTATGACGAAATTTTTGTATAAAAATATTGTTGGAGAATAAATTTTTCATTATAAGGGGATATATTGCAATAATTTGATTAAGCTAGATTAATATAACTATTATGTCAATATTTGCCTGTAAAAAAAATATTTCAATATCTTACTTAAACATAATTATGGATAGTTATTGCTTATCTATCGTTTTTAAAACCAACCATATCCTCTGGGATAACATATTTGTCAAATTCTTCTGCTGATAAATAATTTAATGTAACTGCAGCTTCTTTAAGAGTTGTTCCTTCTTTATATGCTTTTTTTGCAATCTTAGCCGATTTATCATAACCAATATGTGGGTTTAAAGCAGTGACTAGCATTAATGATTGATCCCGCAGAGTAACAATACGCTCAACATTAGGCTCAATTCCATCAATACAATTATCAACTAAACTCACCATTGCATCACTTAAAAGATTTATTGAATGAAGCACATTCTGAATAATTAATGGTTTAAACACATTTAATTCAAAATGACCATTAGATCCACCAATTGTTACAGCAACATGATTACCCATCACCTGAGCTGCAACCATAGTCATAGCTTCACACTGAGTTGGATTAACTTTACCGGGCATGATAGACGATCCAGGCTCATTTTCAGGCAGTTTAAGTTCGCCAAAACCACATCTAGGGCCAGAACCTAGCATTCTAATATCATTGGCAATTTTCATTAAGCTCACAGCTAATGTATTCAAAGATCCGGAGAATTCTATTAAAGCATCGTTACAAGCCAAAGATTCGAACTTATTAACAGCAGTTTTAAAATTAAATTTTGTAAAATTCGATACCTCTTCAGCAAATAATTCTGCAAAATCTTTGTGACAATTAATTCCCGTGCCCACCGCCGTTCCTCCTTGAGCTAGGTAATGAACTTGAATTAAACTTTGATTTATTCTCTTGATGCTTAATTCAATTTGACATGCATAGCCTGAAAATTCTTGACCCAAAGTAATTGGCGTAGCATCTTGCAAATGAGTTCTTCCAATTTTAACAATAGACTGCCATTCTTTAGCCTTTGAATCTAAACTTTTATGCATCTTTGCTAAAGCAGGAAGCAGCTTTTTATTCACAGTCAACACCGTGGCTATGTGCATGGCTGTTGGGAATGAATCATTTGATGATTGACCCATATTAACATGATCATTAGGGTGAACTGGCGATTTACCACCTTTTACCCCAGTTAATTTTTCATTAGCAATTCCAGCAATTACTTCATTCATATTCATATTAGTTTGAGTGCCAGAACCTGTTTGCCAGACAACCAAAGGAAAATTATCCTTAAATTCACCATTCAAGATTCGATCAGCTGAATCTATTATTGAGTTAGCAATATCATTATTTAAAATACCAAGATCCATATGCACTTTGGCAGCAGATCTCTTTAAAATAGCCAAGCTTTCAATTAATTCTACAGGCATTTTTTGATTTGCAATCTTAAAATTATCAATAGAGCGCTGAGTTTGCGCTCCCCAATAAAATTGATTATCAACTTCTGTATCTCCCATTGAATCAGTTTCAATTCTTGCGCTACTCATAATTACTACCTTTTATTTTTTCATGATTAAATATTCGTAAGAATTATCATTTTTCTGAACTATTACTTTATATCCACTAACTGCACAAAGATTGAGAATATAATGCTCACGACAATTAAGCACAGTTATCGGTATAGAATCATTACCATTTAAAATTGCAAAAGATTCTTCCTTTAAATTTAAATTATGATTATTACTGATAATTCTTATTAAATCATTATTGTCACTAACGTGTAAATCAATAGTACCTTTAATGGTAATTTGCTCAGCGACAATTGATACTAAACAATAAATTGCTTTGGCAATTTGATCCTGGATATTATTGTCAACAGGACCTACATGAGAGGTAAATTCTACATTTTCTGTTTCAAAAAACTCCTCTAAACATTTAAGAGTCGATGCAAGACTTACATCTTTATCATCTTCTGATAAGCTGTAAGTACTGCGAAAAAACTTAATGCGTTTAATAAAATTTTTCGATTCTGAATATACTAATTTGCGCGCCTGAGTGCTGATAGATTCATTAGTTCCCTCTAAGAGACTTAAGCAAGTGTCAATAGTTCCAATTGACCCAGCAAAATCATGACAAATTTTTGCAGATAATGCTTGGGATAGTTTTAAAGCTTCATTCATATAAAAAACCTATAAATTATTCTGAAATATTATTAATCAGATGTGAATTTGTTTACCGTAAGCTTGCAGCACTGATTCATGCATCATTTCAGATAGAGTTGGATGTGGAAAAATTGTGTTCATCAAATCAATTTCCGTTCCTTCCATTTGCTTTGCAATGACATATCCTTGAATTAACTCAGTGACATCCAAGCCAACCATATGTGCTCCAAGTATTTCCCCAGATTTTTTATCAAATATCGTCTTTATTAAACCCTCACTATTGCCTAAAATCAAGCTTTTTGCGTTTGCATATGAAGGAAATCTACCAATTTTTATTTCATAGCCAGCTTTTAATGCAGCTTCTTCCGTTAAACCCACACTTGCAATTTGTGGGTTTGAATAAGTACAACCTGGTATATTATTTTTAATTATTGGATGAGGTTTCTTCCCAGCAATATTATCTGCTGCAATAATTCCCTCATGACTAGCTTTATGAGCAAGCCAAGGAGCCCCAGCAACATCACCTATTGCATAAATTCCATTCTCAGCAGTTTGCATTAGACCATTGGTCACAATATGCGAATTCTCAACAATGATTTTTGTATTCTCAAGGCCAATATTTTCAACATTACCAACAATACCTACCGCCATTAAAAGCACATCAGATTCAATATTTTGTAAATTTCCATCAAGCTCAAAGCTAGTGGTCACCTTATTATTGGCACTAGTTTGCTTAATTAATTTTATTCCAGTTTTAAACTTAATCCCTTTTGATTCAAATGACTTTCTAGCCATATTACTAATTTCGATATCCTCAACTGGCAGAATTCTATTCATAGATTCAAGCACAGTTACATCGCTTCCAAAAGCATTATAAAAACTAGCAAACTCAATACCAATTGCACCAGAACCAACTATAACAATTGATTTGGGCATTAACTTTGGCACTAATGCCTCGCGATATGACCAAACATTATCACTGATTTCAAAACCAGGTAAAACTCGAGCTTTTGCACCTGTTGATATTATGACATTTTTAGCACATATTATATCAGATCCATTTACAGAAATTTGCTTCATTCCATCAGATTTTGGTTTTTCAAGTTTAGCAAATCCTTCAATATGAGTTACTTTATTTTTTTTGAGCAAACTGAATACCTTTGACAAGTGTGCCAGACACCTCTCTTGAGCGCTTAACTATTTTATCTAGATCAAATTCAACATTTAGAGCAGTAATACCAAATACACTCGAATGCTTGATATGCTCATACATTTCTGCTGATTTTAGCAATGATTTAGTTGGAATACATCCCCAATTAAGGCAAATACCACCTAAATGCTCTTTCTCGATTAAGGCAGTTTTTTTGCCTAATTGAGCCGCTCGTATAGCAGCCACATATCCACCAGGACCACCACCTATTACCACTACATCAAAAATTTCCATATTTATCTTCTTTTATAATTTAATCTTCCACAACTTTAATATTAAATAAACATTAAAATTGGTGACTCGATATATTTCTTAAATGCTGCTAGAAATTGCGCACCAACTGCTCCATCAACAAC
Source organism: Rickettsiales bacterium (assembly GCA_043765215.1). Lineage (GTDB taxonomy): Bacteria > Pseudomonadota > Alphaproteobacteria > Rickettsiales > Rickettsiaceae > Megaera_A. The sequence continues at coordinate 6,577 of JAYUJO010000290.1, forward strand.
TCTATGATCACATGATAAATTAACGTCCATCATAGTACGAATTTCAATTTTATCTCCAATACAAACTGCGCGTTTGTTACTCATGCCTATAGCAATTATGCAGCCTTGTGGTGGATTAACGATGGCATTAAAGCTTTTGATGCCATACATACCTAGATTTGAAATACTAAAGCCACCACCTTGGAATTCCTCAGGTTTTAGACTATTTTCTCTCGCTCTTTTAGCTAAATCTTTCATTTCATCTGATATTTTCATAATATCTTTTTGATCAGCATTCTTAATTACAGGTGTAATTAAACCGCCTTCAATTGCCACTGCCACTGAAATATCTACATTATTGTAAACTTTAATAGCAGAATCAGTCCAGCTGGCATTAGCAAGTGGCACATCTTTTAAAGCTTTGGCCGCTGCTAATATAACAAAATCATTTACTGACAATTTTCTATTTTTATCTACTTCACTTTTAAGCTGGCTGAATGTTTCATTAATCTTCATTCTAGATTCTAATAGATTATCCATCTCACATTCAATGGATAAATAGAAATGTGGCACAGTTAATTTTGATTCAAGCAATCTCTTAGCAATAACTTTTCGCATATTATTATTAGGAATCGTATAGAATTCCTCATTATGCCTTGTAATTTTACCTTTAGTCTTATTTGCTGATAATACATCTGCTTTGATGATTCGACCATGAGGGCCGCTACCAACTATATGAGCAAGATTTACCCCCTCTAGGGAAGCAACGCGTTTGGCTAGTGGTGATGCAAAAATTCTTTTACTATTATCAGTTTTTTGATTAATTTCAGCTATAACAACTTGTTCTTTAGGTGTATTATCTTGTTCAATTATTTTTGTTTCAGCCTTTGTCTCCGAATTCACTTCAATTTTAGCCATAAAATCATTTATAGCTGCTTCATCTTCTCCCTCTTCTAGTAGAATTGCGATCAAACTATTAACGGCAACTTCATCGGTTCCTTCTTGAATAAGAATGCGAGCAATGACTCCTTCTTCAACAGCTTCTACTTCCATTGTTGCTTTATCAGTTTCAATTTCTACAATTACTTCACCAGCTTTAACGGTATCACCTTGTTTTTTAAACCATTTTGTTAAATTTCCATGCTCCATAGTGGGTGATAGAGCTGGCATCAAAATCTTTATTGGCATTTATCTACTCTATAATATCTAATTAAATTTTATTCATTGCTGCTATAGCAAGCTCTTTTTGCAGCTTCTACAATTTTATTTACTGTTGGTAATGATAATTTTTCCAAATTAACTGCATATGGTAGTGGCACATCTTTGCCAGTAATAATTTCAACTGGCGCATCCAAATAATCAAATGCATATCTCATGATAATTGAACTGATAGTCACACCAATTCCGGAAAAAAACCATCCTTCTTCAACAGTGACTAATCGCCCTGTTTTAATAACAGAGTCAATAATAGTTTGCTCATCTAATGGTTTAATAGTTCGAAGATCAATAACTTCAGCGCTAATGCCCTGCTCTGCTAAAATATTGCATGCTTCAAGCGCCATTCCCACTTGCAAAGAAAAAGCTGTGATTGTCACATCAGTTCCTTCTCTTAATATTTTAGCCTTGCCAATTTCAATTGGTTCTGCAACATCTGACACTTCAAAATTTTGACCGTATAATATTTCATTTTCTAAAAATACAACCGGGTTATCATCTCTAATTGCGCTAATTAATAAACCCCTTGCATCCTCTGCGCTATATGGCGCGATAACTTTAAGACCTGGAATATGTGCATATGTAGCAGCATAGTTTTGACTATGTTGAGCTGCAACTCTTGCAGCAGCTCCATTTGGCCCTCTAAAAACTATAGGGCAACCCATCTGGCCACCAGACATATAATTAGTTTTAGCAGCAGAATTAACAATTTGATCAAACGCCTGCATGGCAAAATTAAAGGTCATGAATTCAACAATTGGTCTTAAATTCCCAAATGCGGCGCCAATAGCAAGGCCCGTAAATCCATGTTCGGTAATTGGAGAATCAATGACTCTGTCTGCCCCAAATTCTTGCAATAATCCTTGTGTTATTTTATAAGCTCCTTGATATTCCGCAACTTCTTCTCCAATGATGAATACTTTCTCATCTCTCATCATTTCTTGGCGCATTGCTTGCCCTAGCGCTTCTCTTACTGTAATTTCTGCCATTTTTTCCTATTTAAAAATATCTGTATATAGTTCCTCTTCATTTGGAAGAGGAGATGAGGTCGCAAATTCTGCAACTTCTGCAATAATATCTTTTATTTTCTTTTCAATATCTTTTAAATCTTGTTCTGAAGCATATGAATTATTAAGAATTTTTTCCCTAATAATTATAATTGGATCTAAATCTTTTTTGCCATCCACTTCTTCTTTTGATCTATATTTTGCAGGATCAGACATTGAATGTCCCCTATAGCGATAAGTCTTTGCTTCAATAATAATTGGGCCATTTCCACCTCTAACATATTCCGTAGCCTGCATTGCTGCATCGTACATAGCATCAATATCCATTCCATCTACTTGAAATCCTAGGATACCGAATGATTCTCCTTTGCGATAAAGATCAGTCATTGCAGTGGATCTTGCCACCGACGTACCCATTGAATATTCATTATTTTCAATTACATAAATTGCAGGAAGTTTCCAAAGAGCTGCCATGTTAAAT
>JAYUJO010000291.1:0-3454 GCA_043765215.1 Rickettsiales bacterium
TACATAATTTTGAGATCGAACCTCTGGTTAATCAAGTATCTGATTATATTTATTTTGAATATCCCCCTATTTTATTTGATGAGGAATCTGGTAAAACATTCATTGATGAAGAAAGGAATAAAATTATCCTTGGTAATAAATCAGAATTTGTAAAACTTTCAATTTCTTACGCATTAGCTCAATCTGTAAAACTTAATATGCTTGAGATTTCCGTTAGCGTTATTTTAAAAAACACTGCTCCTTTTCATAAAGAACTTGCTAAAACTGGTGGAGTTTCATTATCTAAAAAAGAAATTTCTAAACAGATTGGCAATTTATTTAGTGAGCGTTATTCAATTAATTTGCATAGCGATATATTAGACACTCCAGAGTTTTTTTGGAGGCGTCCAAGCTATGAACCATTATATTTAATGACAACAGAGTTTCAGGATATCAGTGTTCGTCAAGGTATATTAAATCATCGTTTAGACATTATTCAGGAACTATATAATATATTATCTAACGAGCTTAACTATAAACATTCGGCAAGACTTGAAATCACAATTGTCGTATTAATTACCATTGAAGTTATTCTTGCATTGTCACATAATGATATGATCTCAAAATTTCTAGGCTTGTTTTAAAGAAGTATTGATAGTTATTGCGTGTAATTCCCCCATTAAAACTTCCGCAAGTGCATTTTTAACTAATTTATGCTGTTGCATAATGGTTAGTCCTTTGAATTGATCACTCTTAATATTTAGTGAATAATGATCTTGATCTCCTACTAAATCAGTGATTTTTATTTCTGCATCTGGAAAATTTTTTTCTAAGATATTTTTAAGTTTGCTTTCTGTTATTGCCATATAGATTTAATTTAATAATTTATTTTTATAAGTTTATATTATAATATATATTTAAAAAGCGTATGGAAAGTCTAAAAATATTTAATTTGCAGAAACTTAATTTCCTACAAAATGCGTCATTGAAAATTGGTGTATTGGGAGGCAGTTTTGATCCAAGCCATATTGGTCATTTAGCAATATCCTCTCAAGCTATTAAATATTATAAATTTGATTATATAATTTGGTTAGTGGCCAATCAGAATCCTCACAAAACCAAATATATTAATCATATTTATTTAAGAGCAAAAAATGCTTTAGCCATTGCAATTCATCCAAAGATAATTATATCTACACTAGAGCGTGATTTAAATTGCTATTATAGTTATGATTCTTTAAGTTATTTAGTGAAGAAATTTACTAAAGTTAAGTTTACTTGGTTAATGGGCATAGATTGCGTCAATAATTTTCGCAAATGGCATAGAAGTGAAGAAATACAAAATTTATGCGATATAATAATTTTTGATCGACCAGGTCAATTTCGATTACTCAATATCGAGACATTGGGCTTAAATACTTCAAAAAATATTAATAAAGCAAAACTTGCTAAAATTGAATCACCCCATATAATAATTCATAGGGGAGTGTTGTGCGACTTATCGTCTACAATACTTAGGAACAACAAATTAATTTAATAAAAAACAAATTTATGGATATAACTAAAGAAGATATTAAAGAGTTTATTTTAAAACATTTACAAGAAAAAAACGCTGAGAATATCATAACCATACCGTTAAGAGATGAAATTTCAATAGCTGATTATATGATTTTTGCTAGTGGTAGATCTGTTAAAAATATCAGCGCCATTGCAGAATATATCGCACTTGAGCTTAAGCATACGTTAAAATGGAATGCAACTGTAGAAGGTTTTAAGGGCAGCGACTGGATTTTGCTTGATGCTGGTGATGTGATTGTTCATTTATTTCACCCAGAAGCGCGCGAGAAATTAAAAGTTGAAGAACTTTGGAATGCAAAAATATAATTTTAGATTCATTAGGTAAATATGGAAAGTAACGTTCTAATCATTGTCATCACTTTAATTGCAACTGCAGTATTTATTGTTGCGATATTTAAAAAACTGAATTTAAGCCCAGTGCTTGGCTATCTAGTAGCTGGAGCTGTGATTGGTGAGAATGGATGGAATGTTGTTACATATGATCAAACTTCCCTACTTGGTGAGCTTGGCGTGGTTTTCCTATTATTTGCAATTGGTTTAGAGCTCTCGTTTGAACGACTTAAAGCAATGAGGCGCTATGTATTTGGCCTTGGTTTATTGCAAGTTCTAATAACTGGTTTAGTCATTGCAGCTGCGATAATTTTAATTACTAAAGATAGCAATTCAGCCATTATTATTTCTGGTGGACTTGCCTTGTCCTCTACTGCAATTGTGATGCAGGTAATTAATGAAACCAAAAGTCAATCGATGCAAATTGGGCGTATTGCGCTTGCAATATTGTTGCTTCAAGATTTTATTGTAGTCCCACTTTTAGTCATAGTGCCAATTTTAGGTGGTGGCGGTGAGAATATCGAATCTTTAGGATATATTTTAGGTAATTCATTACTAAAAGCTATTTTGGCTCTTGGCATAATATTTATAGCTGGGCGCTTATTGCTTCGCCCCCTATTCTCTTTCATAACGCCTGATCATAATGAAAATAGTGAACTACCAATTGCAGTGACGTTGCTAGTAGTTTTATCTGCATCATGGGGCACTGAGCATTTTGGTTTATCTTTAGCTCTTGGCGCTTTTGTTAGTGGTGTATTGGTTGCTGAAACCGACTTTCGGGTTAAAGCAGAAGAGAGTATTTATCCATTCAAAAGCCTATTACTTGGATTATTTTTCATGAGTGTTGGCATGAAAATTGATGTCATGGAAATTTACAATCAGATGGCGACTATCATTACTTTTAGTATAGCCTTAATATTCTTAAAAACTATTATCATCACTGCATTATGCATTTTATTTGGCTTTAATAAGGGAGTTGCTCTACATGCTGGTCTTCTTCTATCGCAAGGCGGTGAATTTGCCTTCATTTTATTCGGTCTTGGCAAAGAATATGGCATATTAGAAGAAAATATAGCAAATATTTTATTATTAGTGGTCACTCTTTCAATGGCCCTCACGCCTTTACTTGCAATTTTAGGTCAACGCTTTTCAGAGAGGGTAGAAAGAGGTTTAGGCAGAATGCCTAATCAAATCATTGAATATGGTGCTCGTGATTTGACTAATCACGTTATTATTGGAGGATTTGGCAAGGTTGGTAAAATGCTGGCTCGCGTTTTAGAAGCTGAAGGCGTCAACTATATTGCTCTTGACGTCAATGATGAGGTAGTTCGTGATGAGGTCGGCAATGGTTTGTCCGTATTTAAAGGCGATGGTACACAAATCAGCACACTTCAAGCAATTGGTGCAGATCGAGCTTCTATTTTTATTGCAACTATAAATAATGAAATCACTATTAAAAAAATGTGCAAAGTTATTAACGAAGCTTTCCCTAATTTAGAAATAGTTGTGCGCGCAAAAGATCTTAAAAACTCACATGAACTTTATAATTTGGGTGTAAACACCATTA
>JAYUJO010000292.1:0-1220 GCA_043765215.1 Rickettsiales bacterium
TTCAAAATTGGGGCGAGGCTATGGCTCATTTTTTGATAAAATTTGAGGGTAGAATTTAGGGGCCTATTTTGAATTTACACACTTCCTGGGACAGAGCCGCGTTATGTAATCTTAGTTATCCCCCGTAAGATCAATATGATCTATTGGATCTTCTAATTTATGGTCAATGTCATCTAATTGTGGCGCATCTTCCGTATCTTCAACTTTATTCAGATTTTGAGCTCCTTTTTTGCTTGATGAATTATACCAATCTTTAAAATTCATTGGACAAAATATAACTGGATCTTCACTGAGCTCTTGATATGGTTTATCAACCATGACACCGACAGTTTCATTAAATGTAAAAAGTGATTTTAATATTTCCAATTTGTGATTGCCTAATATTTCCTTAATAACTTGTTTCCATATATCATTAGCCTCAACATTTATTTTGAATCCATATTCTATTAATTGATTAAATATATCTTTGTTTCCCCCTATGCATGAGGCCATTAAAATATCCTTATTATCTACTACACATTCGATATTTGCTTTATTTTCAAGAAGTAGATTAAATGCAGGTAAGTTACCGTATAATGCAGCAAGATATAAAGCGCTTTTTCCATCTTTAGTTTTTGCATTAATATCAATAGATTTTTGTTCTAATAAAAGTTGAACTATATTAATATCAGAATTATTATCAAAATCATTTTCATTTATATATAGATGTAAAAGATTCCAGCCAAGGGTTTCATCATCCGAGCTAATGAACTTACAATCTGCGCCTTTTTCAATTAACAGTTTAATTTTATTATAATTAGGATTATTGTGAATAGCTAAAGCTAATGCAGTATATCCCTTATGATCTTGAATTTCTAAATTTGGGCTATTTAATAATATTTCCTTAAATATTTCCATGCTTACATTATCATCAACGCCTTTAAAAAAATAATTGCTAGCAGCCATTATGGGCGTAACTCCCTTACTATCTTGCCTATTCACATTTTGAGGATCTTTCAAAAATTCTTTAACTATATCCATATTATTTGTCACAATTGCATATGTTAAAGCTGTAGCAACATCACCATCATAATGATCAATTATAGCATAGGCATCTGGATTATAATTAAATATTGCTTGTATAATAACCTGAGTTCGACATAAGGTTAATGATATTATTATGTAAAAAGCGTTGATTTATTGAAGGTTTACGTGGTTTTAAGGTGTAAGCAATAAGAGCA
>JAYUJO010000293.1:0-3446 GCA_043765215.1 Rickettsiales bacterium
TACGCTGATAGTAAATTTAATTTCGATATTTAGATCATTATTATTACATATTTCTCTGGACAATTTTAATTTTGGCAGATATATATAAACGGGATGATATATTTTAAGGGCCTGTAGCTCAGTTGGTTAGAGCGCTCCGCTCATAACGGAGTGGTCGCAGGTTCAAGTCCTGCCGGGCCCACCATTCTTTTTCCCTTAAAAACTAATAATAAGATTTTGAAAAATACTATAATCATTTATTTAACAGGAAAACCTGGCGTTGGTAAATATACAATTGCAAAGGAATTGGCTAGAAACAAGGATTATATTGTTTGTGATAATCAGCTTATAAATACTCCAATTTTTGAGTTAATGGGCTATGATGGCCTAACTAAAATACCTGAATTATGTTGGCAATCAGTAAAGCGTATTCGCGATGAAATTTATAGTTTTCTCACTAATTATAAGCAAGGTAATTATATTCTGACCAATAATCTTTATGAAGATGATGGAGATAGAAATTTATATCAGCAAGTGAAAAACAGGGCTGATAGTCGGGGCTCTTTTTTTGTACCAATAAAGCTTCGAATTAATGAGCAAGAACATTTAAAAAGAATTACGCGCATTGAAAGAAGAATTAAATTAAAAACAATTGATGCTCAATTTGCCCTAGATAAAACACCGCTTCTATCATTTTCTCATGATAACTTATTAGAACTCGAAATTAGTAATTTAGAACCCATAGATGCAGCACATATAATTGAACATCATATTATGGTATTAGTAAAAAAACCAGACTAATGGTTACCCACAGCCTGGTTCTTAGATATTTATTACTATAGGAAATATTAATTATCCATAGATAATAAAATAATTCTATGCAGGAATATCTTCTAGATTAAGATCTGCTGCAGCACCAGCAAGATCTTTAGTATCATCATGCTGTGCTTCAATTTGCACACTTTGAGTTAAGTCGATTTCTCTAGTTTGATCAGCACCTGCATTTTGAGTTGGTGTCACAGTCACCATTGGTTTTGCACCAGAATGATCAATTGAAACTGATGCATTTGTATTAATTTTTGCATCTGTTTCAGGTGATTTCTCAACTTGTTTACCAACATATTGTATTAATAATTGTAATATATTAGCTATATCTTTAGGATCATTATTAGATAAATTTTTCGATAGTTTTGCATTAGTTGACTCTTGTACTGGTGCACCACTACTAATATTAGAGCTAGCAGGCGTTGAAATTAAAGCCGGTATCAAATCGCCCATAATTTTTTTAACTGCAGCAAAAGCTTTTTCATTAACTGAAATATCAGCCATTATTTGTTGCTCTGATGGCTCACTAGTAATTTTTTTAGGCGATTTTGCAAAAAATCTGTCAATTGCAGAATTTACAATTGGCATAATGCTAATTGCAATTGGCAAAACTTTATCAAAAATATTTTTTGCAGTGTCTAAGAAACTAGTTTCATTTTCATCCTTAACTTTTTCATTATGATGTTTTTTTACCTTTTTCTCTTCATCTTTAACTTTTTTGTCTTTCTTTTCCATAACTTAATACCTAATTTAAAATTGATTAAAGTGGTAAGGAGATAATGTAATAAAAAAATAAATTATAAGTAGATTTACTATAATTTTTTCAGGATTAAAGAATTTAATCAATCTTTTAATTAAATCTTTTAATTTTATCTCCTTACCTACTAATCAGTATGAACTATAAAAGTAAACAAATGATTAATAAAGCAATAAAATATTAGTATATTATTTGGTATGTGGTAAAAAATTAAATAATACCAATCTACATAGAATTTTTACTAAACTTTAGTCTCATTTTTATTAGATAATCCGAGTAATGGATAATAGGTGATAGGTAAAATAAAACGTTTGTTATTCTAAAAATAGGTAATGAGCATCATATTAAAAATACTTTTTTAACTTCAGTTTTTGTTTGTCCTTTATCATTTTTTCCTGCAGCTTTACCAATTTGATGTGAGAAAATTGCTTTTAAATAATCGTCAATCTCTTCATTAAGTGAGTCAATCTTTTCACGAAAAAAATGATCAGCATTATTAATAACTCTATATGCTACATCAATATTTTTTTGTTTAGTCAATCGTTGAGCCAATTCATGAACAGATTCTTCAGACACAACGCTGTCTTTATCCCCCTGTAGGATTAATCCTGGAATTGGACATGGTGATAGAAAAGAAAAATCATATTTATTAACAGGTGGAGCAACAGCAATGAAATTAGTAATTTCTGGTCTGCGCATGATTAATTGCATTGCAATCCAAGCGCCAAAGGAGAATCCAGCTAGTAAATTAACTTTACTCATAGGATAATTAGTTTGAATCCAATCAAGAGCAGTTGCAGCATCGGTCATTTCACCAACACCACCATCATATTCGCCAAGTGATCTGCCAACGCCTCTGAAATTTATTCTTAATACGGTAAAATCATTTTCAAATAAAGTTTTATAGATATTATAAACAACTTTATTATTCATCGTTCCACCAAATTGTGGGTGTGGATGAAGAACTATGGCAATTGGGGCCTTTGGATTATTAGATTCAGCAAGTTTTCCTTCTATTCTACCAGCAGGACCGTTAAAAAATACTTCAGCCATTATGTGTGTTCAATTATAAAATGTTATATTGTAAATTCGAAGTTTAATACTTTGTCACTAAAAATACAATATAAATCGAATTTTCGGTATTAAATTAAAACTATCAAATTGTTAGTTCTTCCAGCGATTATGAAACCAAAACCATTGACTTGGATGAAGGCGAATCCATTGCTCCAAAGTTTTATTAATCATATGCATGATATTATAACAATCCTGATCAATATCATTTGTTGACGTATATTTCAGGGCTGGATGAATTATAATTTCAAAATTACTTGTTTTTCCAATTCGAACTATCTGAGCTGGAATAATTGGATATTTATATTTTAAATGCAGCCTTGCAATTGCCGGCGCAGTCATTGCTGGCATATCAAAGAAAGGAACTTCAATTCCATTATTCATTTTTTGATCAATCAACATAGCAATAGATGATTTGGTCTTAATGGCATTAATAATGTCCTTAGAACCCAATGTTCCTTTTGCAATCATATTAATGCCAGTGCTCGAAATGCGCTCTTGAAGAATTTCTTGATCAATATATGGATTATTTGCTTTTCTGTAAATGATGCTAAATTTTGGATATAAAAAATTAATTTTTCGAATAACGAAATCCCAATTAGCTTGATGCGCGAGAAGTAATAAATATGGTTGCTGTTGATCTAAACAATCTTTTAAATTCTCTGGATTAATTACAGCCACTCTTTGATGAAAATCCTCATCACTAATTTTATTAATAAAAGGAAACTCGCCAATATATCGACCAAAATTATCCCATAAATCATCAATAGTTTGAACCAAATTAATTTTGGAACCATATATTTTTGTTAAATTT
>JAYUJO010000294.1:0-3410 GCA_043765215.1 Rickettsiales bacterium
TTGATAATGGGCAAATTGAAGCGGCAAAAGCATTGGGAATTTCTCCAATATTAAGAATGAAAGACATTATCCTACCTCAAGCTTTTAGGTATATTTTGCCAGCCTTAGTCAATGAGCTAATTAATCTCATTAAGGAATCAGCAATAATTTCAGTTATTGGCGGCATGGATTTAATGCGGAGAGCGCAAGCGGTTTCTGCTGAAACTTTTGAGTTATTTGCGCCGTTATTAACAGCTGCTTTAGCTTATTATGTTTTAGTATTAATTATTAGTACCTTTGGTATGATTTTGGAAAAGAGATTATCACTATGATTAAACTAGAAAAAATTTGCAAAAAATTTGGTGATAATATTGCCATACAAGATATTGATCTAATTTTTGATAAAAAAGAAACAACAGTTATCATTGGCTCATCGGGTAGTGGTAAATCAACACTTCTTCGCTGCATTAATAATTTAGAAAATCCAACTAGTGGCTCTGTTTATATTGATGGAACAAAATTAACCGGCAGTAATCGAGGTTTATTATGCTTCAAAATTGGCATGGTATTTCAGCAGTTTAATCTTTTTCCACACATGAATGTGTTACAAAACTTAACTTACAGTCCAATTAATGTTCTTAATAAAAATCCAAACGAAATGCAAGAAAAGGCTGAAACCCTATTAGAACAATTTGGTATACTGGAAAAACAAAATGCATATCCAGCTAAATTATCAGGTGGTCAAAAACAACGTGTTGCGATTTGCCGAGCATTGATGATGGACCCAGATACGATGCTTTTTGATGAGCCCACTTCAGCTCTTGATCCTGAGGTGATCAAAGAAATTATTGAAATTATTAATGATTTAAAGCAAAATATGAGAATGATCATTGTCACTCACCATATTAAACTGGCTAAAATGATCGCTGATCGTATTATTTATATGGATCGCGGCCTCATTCTGGCTGATCAAAACTCTAAAGATTTTTTTGAAAAGCCTGCATCACATCGAGCCAAACTTTTTTTAGATAATGTTTTTGATTTAATGTAATGAAAATTAAAATTCATTATTTTATTAATATTTTATAATCATAATTTGAATAAGATCCCGCTTAAGAGTATATTTATAGTGAAATAAATTTATTCGTGTGGTGATTATATTATGAAAAAAATATGTGTAATAGGTGTAGGAACTATGGGAAGCGGCATTGCTGCTCAAATTGCTAATTCGAAAACGCAAGTATTGCTTCTAGATATCGTTGATGAGGTGTCAGATGACCCTAGCAATATTGCCAATATGGCGCTCAAGAAAATGCTTCAAACAAAACCATATCCTTTATCACACCCATCTTTGATAAAATATATTCATACTGGAAATTTGCGGGATAATTTAAATTTAATATCAGGTTGTGATTTAATAATTGAAGCAATTGTTGAGAAAATTGAAATTAAACATAAATTATATAATTCATTAGTTCCGCATTTAAAAAAAGATGCAATTATAGCCTCAAATACTTCAACTTTACCGTTAAAAGTCCTTAAAGAAAAATTACCTGAACATATTGGTAATCGTTTCTTCATAACACATTTTTTCAATCCACCTCGCTACATGCAATTACTAGAATTAGTTTATAATCATAAAACTGATGCCAATGCTGTGAAGTTGGTTTCAGATTTTATGCATGATTATTTGGGTAAAACAATTATCAAATGCAATGATACACCAGGTTTTATTGCAAATAGAGTAGGGTGCTATTTGCTTGAATTATCAATGAGGGAAGCTATTAAATTAAAACTTAACCCATTTACTGTGGATAAAATATTTACTGAAATTTTAGGTTTCCCAAGTACAGGCATATTTGGTTTATATGATCTTATTGGTCATGACGTGATGAAATTAATATCGAATTCACTAATTCAAGCATTACCAAAAAATGATGATTATCATAATATATATACAGATTGTAAAGAACTCTCATTACTCAATGAAAAAGGTGCATTGGGCCGAAAAGCTGGCATGGGCTTTTATAAAATGAATAAAATAGATGGAAAGAATCAAAAGCAGCAAATTGATTTTGAGTCAATGAAATATCAAGATGTAAAAAAAGTAACTATTGCTAAAACGATTGATGCATTATATGAAAAAAATGATCAGTATAGCTTATTTTTTAAAACCATATTATCAAGATTTTTCACTTACCTTGTTAATTTAATTCCAGAAATTTCTGATGATATTAATGATGTTGATGAAGCAATGAAACTTGGTTATAGTTTAAAATTTGGTTTTTTTGAACTGCTAAAGAATAAAATACCCAATGGACAAGAATTTTTAAATAAATTAGATGGAAAATATTTAAACAAAGAAAAAAAGCAAAGTTCTTGGCGAGATAAAGCCAGAACCATATTATCCAACGACGATGCGATGCTCTTAGAATATAAAAATCAGCACATTTTTGTTATTAAAACTAAGATGAATTGTTTAAGCATTGAAGTGTTTAACCTTCTGATTAAGTCAATTAAATGCACTGAAGATAAATATTCAAAATTAATAATTTATCCATGTAAAAATAAAAATTTCTCTGTTGGCGCTGATATTAAATTTATTTCTGAAAAAATACAAAAAAAACAATTTGCGGAGATTGAAGCATTTATTGAGCTTGGTCAAAAAGCTATGCTTGAATTAAAACATTCAAATCGGCCTGTGATCTCCTGCGCGGCTGGCTTTGCGCTTGGAGGAGGGGCGGAATTGCTTCTTCATTCGGATTATGTATTTGCACATCAAAATTTATCAGCTGGTTTAGTTGAGCTTGGAGTTGGCCTTATTCCTGCATTTGGTGGAATTAAAGAAATATTTCTAAGGTCTAATGGAAATAAAAATGTATTAATTCATAATTTAAAAAATATTTTAAATCAATATAAGACCTCATCAGGTGATTATTTTGCAGAAGAATTTAATACAAATTGCCAAGTGAACATGAATGTAGATAATATTTTAACAGAAGCAATGGAGTTAAAAAGCATTGATCAATCTAAAATTGTTACTAGTGTTACACTTCCTGTCATTAAACTTAATCAAGAGATTGACTCAAAAGATTTTGATGATTTGCAACTTAATATATTAGCATTTTTTCAAAAAATTATTGATCAAAAAACAGTAACTGAAGAACAATTGCTGCAATATGAAAAAGAAAAATTTATGGAATTAGTAAGGCATCCGTTATGTTCTGAAAGATTAAGTAAATTTGTATAGTATAATGCCAATAATGGTTAAGCTTTGCTTAACCATTATTGGGGAAGATAGGAATAATCAGGGATTAATAAACAATTATAAGCAAATAAAAAGTAAAAATTATACAAAATTAAATCAGGTTTAGACCGCTCTAAGCCTGATTTCTTCTAATATTTCAGTTATGGATAAGCAAAAATTATCC
>JAYUJO010000295.1:0-9083 GCA_043765215.1 Rickettsiales bacterium
ATTGCAACAGATAAACTTAAAAGGGGTGATAGGGTTGTACTTGAAGGATTAACCAAAGTTACTGATGGCTCCATAGTGGAAATTAGCGCTGATGAAATAGCTAATATTAAAGAGAAAAAATAATGCAATTATCTCAAATATGCATTAAACGGCCAGTATTTACCACAGTTTTAAGCTTAATGATTATTGCTCTTGGCACAATATTTTTTACTAAAATGCAAGTAAGAGGCACTCCAAATATTAGCCCCCCATTGATAACTGTTCAATCAATTTATCCTGGCGCTGATGCTTTTTATATGGAAAGGCAAATTACTCAAATTATTGAAAAAGAATTAAAGACAGCAAAAAACTTGGAGACAATGTCTTCTTCTAGTTCGACTGGTAATAGTAATATTTTATTAATATTTAAATTAGACGCCGATATTGAAATCGCTTTAAATGATGTAAGATCAAAAATATCAAATATAACTCAGTCTCTGCCAGATGATATGAAAGCTCCATCTGTTTCTAAAATGGATGCTGATTCTTGGCCAAGTTTTTGGCTTACTGTTACAAGCACAAATCATGACGAACTAGAATTAACTCGAATTTGTGACAATGAAATTAAGGTAATTTTAGAGAAATTACCTACTGTGGGCAGCTCTCTTATCTTCGGCGCTAGAAATTATTCAATGTTTATTGAGCCTATTAACACTAAATTATATCAATATAAAATAACTACATTGGAAATAGAGCAAGCGATCAGAGCTCAAAACAAAGACTATCCAGCTGGTTTAATTAAAACTAATACTCGAAATTTTTCTCTTAAACTATCAGGAACAATTAACACAAAAGAGCAATTTGAAAATATTATTATTAAGAAATTTCCAGATGGGTCTGTTTTAAAATTAAAGGATGTGGCAAATGTTCGGCTTGAATCTGCAGAAAATGATGTTGTGCTTCGCTATAATGCTGAGCAGTCACTGGCTCTTGGTTTAGTTAAGCAATCTACTGCCAATATTATTGAACTATCAAATGCTGTTAAAAAAGAATTACCACAAATACAAAAAAATCTACCTAGTGGCGTTAAAATTAACGTAGCCTATGATGGAGCAGTTCCAGTTGAGGCATCAATTACATCTGTTTATCACACAATTTTTGAATCTATTGCATTAGTTAGCATCGTTATTTATTTATTTTTAGGTTCAGCTAAAATTACTTTAATACCTTTAGTAACTATTCCAATTTCATTGATTGGTACATTTGCTGTGATGTATATGTTTAATTTTACCATCAATACTTTTACTTTACTTGCGATGATTCTGGCAATTGGCTTAGTTGTTGATGATGCTATTGTTATGCTTGAGAATATATTTCGTCATGTTCATGAATTGGGCAAAAAACCCATGCAGGCTGCAATTGACGCTTCTAATGAAATTGGTTTTGCCATTATTGCAATGACCATAACTTTAGCATCAGTATTTCTACCCATTGGATTTATAGAAGGTTTCTTAGGTAAATTATTCATTGAATTTGCGTGGACACTTGCATTCTGCGTATTATTTTCAGGTTTTATCGCTTTGACTTTGACCCCGATGATGAGCGCTCGTATGATTAATGCAAGGCAAGAATCTAAGTCTCAATTTTTGCAAAAATTTGATTATTATTTGTCTAATACTCAAGACTTTTATCTAAATTATTTAACTTACGCTTTAAGCCATAAAAAAAGATTTTATTTAATTTGTTCATCAGCAATTATAATATTAATAGTAAGTTTTACATATGTTAATAAAACTTTTATTCCAGATGAAGATCAAGGATTTTTGCAAGTTTTTTTTAACGGGCCAGAAGGATCAAATGTTGACGATACTTTAAAAAATGTGATTAAGGCTGAAAAAATATTAGCCTCTATTCCTGAAATAAATAGTTATTTTGATATTGCTGGTTGGGGAGGTGGTGAAAAAGGAATGGCTTTTGTTCCATTAAAAGATTGGAGTAAAAGAAAAAGATCTCACGACCAAATCAAACAAGAATTAAATGCAAAATTCTCAAGCATTCCTGGCATGTCAATATTTGCTGTTTCTCCATCAGCTTTAGGCGGGGGTGGTGGTGATAAGGCAGTTGAATTTAATATTTCATCATCACTTGAATATTCTGATCTTGGAATTACGTCTCAAAAATTCCTAGATCAAATGCAGCAAAACTCAGTTTTTATTAATTGTGAGCGTGATTTTCAATCATCAACTCCAACACTAGACATCATCATTAATCGTGAAAAAGCTTATAGATATGGTGTTGATTTTGAAACCATAGGCAGAACAATTCAATATCTTATTGCTGGCAGGCAAGTTGGTGATTTTAGAATGGGCACTGATATTTATGATGTCATGATTCGTTTTAATGAAAAAGATCGTAATGAACCAGCTGATTTAAAAAAGATTTATATTAGAAATGATCAAAAAGAAATGCTTCCCCTAGAGACAATTGCTGATATTGTTGAAACTATCACTGTTAAAGAATATATGCATTATAATAATTCAAGATCAATTAAGCTGTCAGCTGAACTAGCTCCAGGAAAAAATTTAGGTGAGGCTCTTAAAGAAATTGAAAAAATCTCTGAGAATATCATTGATAAAAATAATTCTAAAATTGAATATACTGGTCAATTAAAGCAAATGAATGAGTCAAGTAGTGACACTCTTATTACCTTTATGTTTGCATTAATATTCATATTTTTAGTATTATCAGCTCAGTTTGAGAGCTTTGATGACTCATTATTAATTCTAATGGCCGTCCCGTTTTCGATTGCTGGTGGTGTGTTTCTATTATTGATTTTTGGTAATAGCATTAATATGTATAGTAATATTGGTTTAATCACCTTGATTGGTTTAATTACTAAAAATTCGATTATGTTAGTTGAATTTACTAACCAACTTAGGGTCGAGGGGAAGAAAATTAACGAAGCCATAATAGAGTCAGCTAAACTTCGTCTTCGTCCAATATTAATGACTTCTATTGCAACAATTTTTGGGGCTATTCCTTTAGTTCTAGCTAATGGCGCTGGAGCTGCTGCGCGCAATTCAATTGGATTAGTTATTGTTGGTGGAATGCTGCTTGGAACTTTATTTACAATTTTTGTAATTCCAGTTTTATATCATAGTTTTAAAAAAGAAAGCCTTTTAATTAGATAATATATGCGTATTTTAGGAATAGATCCTGCTTTAGGCTGTCTTGGTTGGGGTATTATTGAATCTAATTCATCTAGAATTAATTATGTTAATAGCGGTATCATAAAAACTAATGTCAAAATGCCGATTCATTTACGTTTAGCATTAATTGCAGTTAATATTGAAAATATAATAGCAACTTATCAACCAGATCTAATTTCAATGGAAGAGACTTTTCTTAATGTCAATGCTGCATCATCTCTAAAACTAGCTTATGTTAGAGGAGCTTTAATGGCAGTTATTGGCAAAACTGATTTGCCCTACTACGAATTTATGCCTAATAAAATTAAAAAAACAATTGTTGGTGTTGGTCATGCAGATAAAACCCAAGTTATGCATATGGTAAAAATGATTATGTCTGGTGTTGGTGATCAAATCACTTTTGATGAAACAGATGCATTGGCTGTTGCTTATACTTGCCTTGTGCATAAAAGCAATAGATAAAACCTTATATTTTGCAATTATTAGTTTATACAACTATTTTTTTTTTAATAAAAAATTATCTGTGCTATTTTGAGCTATATAAATAATTAATCTGTAGGAAAATAATGAATAAGAAATTTCTTCTATCCACAATAACTAGTGCAATTTTAATTTCCAGTAATGCTAATGCTGCAGATTTTGATATTCAATATAATGGCAATAATAATTTTACATATCAAGATAAAGTTTATGATTCTTTTCAAGCCATGAGTAATGATTTTTATCGTGTATTTAATGCTAATGATGAGATAAAAATAGAAGATGGGCAAAAAAGAATTATGTTTATGGAGTTAGTGGGTAATGTAAATAATCTTAGAAATGAATTTATTGATTTTACGGCCAAAAAACATGGAGTTGATAAAAAAGAAATTATGAGTTTACTTGATGACGCTTCTAAAACTTATCAAGAGCTTCCGGCTGATCAGAAATTTTTTCTCTTAAATGCAATTGAAATAAATGATATTGTAAAATTTAAAAACAAAGAATTTATAAATACTATTAATTATGTTAAAAATAATTCTGTTACAGAAAATATAATTGGCCAAGCTGGTATGAAGTTCACGGCTCAAGCTAAACTAATTAATGATGCAAATATTCAAAAACTTATTCCTGAAATGCAGGCCTTATTTGCTAAAGAAAGAGATAGATCGATTAACACTACTCCAGCTGAAAAAGCTCGTCAAAAAGAATTAGTAAAAATAATTTTTGGTCGCGATGAGTTAAATGATTTAAGAAACTCAAGCAGTAATCAGGAACTTTTCAAAGATTATCTTTCCAATTTAAAAGCAGGTGCAGCAATTAACAATAAATATATTAATGATGTAATCAATCAAAAAACTGCAGCACTTAAGAGCTATCTAGACGTATTTATGAAAACTGATATTAAAGATGCATCAACTGTGCCATCAGTTCAAAAATCAGATACTGCAGTAACTGAAGGAATGATGAATTCACTTAATGCAACTCGAGGATTAGTTGATGCACGTATTAATAGTTTTTCTGCAGTTTCATCTGGTGATTTATTAAAAACATATGGTGCTTGGGTTCAAGGTTCCATGACTAGCGCAACTCAAAAAGCATATAAAAATGCACCTGGATATAAATTAAGCCAAAAAGGTGTCACGATTGGGGCTGATACTGGTGATGAAAATATGCTTGGTATAGCCTATTCATATTTTGATAATGAAATTAAAAATAAACTAAACTCTGCTAATAAAGAAGATATTAAGTCGCATCATTTTACCGCCTATGGTAAATTTATTTTAGCAGATGATATTTTCCTTAAAGGACAAGGACAATTTGGTAAAAGTGATATTAAAAAAACAAGAAACACAGGTGATTTAGCTAATAATTTAGCTAAAAGCAAAACTAAGGCTGATATTTACGCTGGTAAATTAGAAATTGGTTATGATTATAGTTTAAGCTCACCAGTTCATATTATTCCAACTGTTGGTATTTCACATTCAGATATTAAAGTTAAGGGCTACAGCGAAACTGGCCTTGGTTTAAATAGATCAATTAGCAAAAGAACTACTACTAGAACCTCGGGTCTAGCTGGAATTTCTGTAAATTATGATGCTAATATGGATAGTGTAATTAAGTTAATGCCTGAAATCCATGCCAATATTGATTATGCATTTAATACTAAAAATTCAGCAACAATTGTTAAAGTATTTAATGGTATTGATCCAATTGCAACCCCTGCTGAGAAATTAGCTAAAGCATATTTAAATCTTGGTGCATCGGTTAAAGCCTTCAAATGTGATAGATATGAATTATCAGCTGGCTATGATCTTGGTTTAGCTAAAAAGTTTAATTCATATACTGGCACTTTAAAAGTTAGAATTAATATGTAATTTTCTTACCTATAAATGCCAATCTATATTAAGTATTCATATTTTAGATTGGCACCTATATATATTTATTAGATTCTATAATATATATATTAATTAACTCATAAACTGAACGTTTAACACCATTATCGATATAATAAAAATGATTTAAACTGGGCAAATGGGGATCAATTTCTTTATCATCTAGGATCAGTTGGCAATTATTATATAGATATTTATTTACTGCTTTGTAGTTATCTGGACATTTTTCATTATCCTGATCAATATTAATCATATGATAAAATTCAGCCTGCTTTAAAATTGTTCGATCCCCCAAACGCTTAAGCATGCATTTATAAATTCCTGTACTATAAAAATTTTCACCTGGAATAATTTCCCAATCGGCATAAATTAGAATAGGTTTTATTAAAAATTCTAGAAATGATAATTTATATCTGCAAACAATCACTGATGATAAAGTTTTAAATGAATTACTATTTATTTGTCTAAAATTAAAACCAAAATTTTGTTTAAAATATTCATTAATCATTTCCTGCACACCTGCACCTAATGAATTTCCTTGTAAGATAATTTGGCTAGGACTTAAATTATATTTATCAATTAAATATTTAATTACCCAAATACCATCTTCAACAATATCATTCAAAATTCTAGTGTTTCCGGAGCTACAGCCAAATCCTTTAGGATTAAATCCAAATATTGAAGCTCCTGTTTTGATGCATTGTACGGCCATGTCACGAAATCTGCTTTCATAATATTCACCTCTTCCTTGAAAAAATACAAAATATAATTCTTTATTATTTATATTAATTGGATTTTTAGGAGTTATTAAAACAGAATCTAATTTTTCATTGTTTTTTGTTTGAATGAACTGACGAGATAAGCATACGTGCTGAAACTCCTTATAAAATATTGCATCTTCTGACTTTTGCATTTTTATAAAATGATCAAAACGTTCTTGATCATCAAGTCCAACATAGCCTTTATCTACATACCAATCGCGTTTAATGCATGGGTAAAATTTCTTAACAAAATATTTTTGTAATATTTTTTTAAGCATACTTTTTATTTGCTATTGACCACTTGTTCTGCCGCATCATCTTCCAGCCATTTAGAATTTAAGATTAATTGTTGTTGCTGTAATTTGACAATATTAGCATCTGGTTTTTCTAAAGTATTTTTTGCCCCAAGATATTCAATATTATAAAAATCCATATTAAATATCTTTAAACTCTGGTCAATTTTTTTTAATTCATTAAGAACACTATCTATGACAAGCATTTTTTTGGGAACATAATTAGTCACTCGAATAAAATCTAATATAGTTTGTGACTTACTATATGGGCCTGTAAAAATAATTCCTTTATAAAAACTTGAAAACCATTTTTGTTTATTGGAAATGATTAATTGGGATTGCTTATTAACTTCATTGGTAAAATTTACACCTAAATATTGAAGTTCTTGAAATCTTTTTTCCTCAATATTTAATAATTCTATTGGCATTGAACATAATCCATAAATTATTGCTCCTTTAGCTTTAGCTTTTTCAATATAACTAATCCAGTTTTTATCAACTAATTTGATTTGTCTTTGCTGATACCAACTGGCAATAGCTGATTTATAAGATGGCTGCTGCATGCTTAATGATAATAGATTCGAGATAAACTGACGATTGGGATTTGCTCCCATTGCAAACATTTTAGACCTTGGAATTGTTATCACATCATCAATATTTATTATAATGATAGTATGCTTATCAACCCAATATGCCATATCTTGCATTGTTTTTGAATCTAAATTGTCAGCGCTTCCTATTTTAGCGTTTGCATTATTAACTCCGAATAATAGGAAAAATAATATAAATGTTTTTTTGAGAATTTTATTCATATGGATTACTTTTATCTTTTATTTCTTTTCTACTGATTGAATTTAATTTTGCTACTAAATTATCCCAGAATTTTGTTAAATCTTTTTCATCTATTAGACTCTTTTCTTGTTTTTCTGGTTTATAAACAAACCCCATAACTTGTATATTAGGTCGCACAGATTTAAATTGCTTTATCATCGATTTAATATAATTCTCATCTATATCTACAATATAAACTACATCAGGCATCCATTTTAAATTTACAAGTAATAAACTCACAATCACACTTTGAGGTGAGTTTTCCCCCTCTTTAGAATTTGATGATAATAACCCATTAAAATATGTTGGGTATGTCCCTTTGACCTCTTTAAATTGTTTATTAAAAATTATTTGATGTGACCCTATCGGGCTAATGGATAGATCAATACCTTGATCAAACAAATATTTCCAGGTCCAAGCTTCTAAAAATTGTATTTTATTAAAACTACCAGATGTATTGCGTGAGACTGCTATTAAGGGCACATTTTTTTTCTGCAGATTTTGAATAAATTTGGGAATATATTGATCAGCCAATTTGCTTGGATATTCACTAAGTATTAATTCATCGATATATGGCGTGCTTCGTGATTTAATTTTTTTTATTGCTTTGCTAATTACAAAAGATGATTTTTCATCATTTACATAAAACTCATTGTCAGTAGCCTTAATTAAAAAATCTTTTACAGGCAGAATAACTAAAGCTTTAGCTGCATTTCGAGTTTCAATTGATGATAAAATATTATTGTTAATTTCTTCCACATTATTAGCAACGTAAATTTCTGCCATTAATACAGATGGCGTTAAAATCAAAGCTAGTAATATTATTCTATAATTCATATTTTTTATATTTATAATTTATAATTAACTATAGCACTATGTTAGGCAAAAATTAAACTATGACTTAATTTATTAGGTATCTTTTCTAATAAACTAGATTAATTAGTGATGTTTTGAACTAAATAGATTTTATAAAATAAAAAATAAGGCACCTAAAATTTATTAGGTGCCATATATGTACATATTCATATATAATATAATAATGATTACAAATATTTATATTATACCGATATAAATATCTAGCACAGAATTTTCAGGATCATGACTACGCTCATCATAAATTTCAAAATCGGCTATATATGAACGCATGCCACCTAAATCATCAGACGTCATTTGCCAAATATCCATCCACATATTAATGCAAACTTCTGGCATTTTTCCTGGCGCGCTTGTAAATTTTACATATTTTTGAGCTGGAATAGTAATGGTTGACAGATTTGGCGCTATATCTTCAAGTGAGCTTACTTCTTCACCAATAAAATAAGTATAATTTCCATTAAAATCACTTTCATATTCAGTATAAACGCAAAAATTCTTACCCTGGTTTATGCGCTCATTAATTAATGTGGGAACATTACTTGAAAAATGCGATTGAACTGTTTTAGTAATTAGAGCAGTATCAGGATTTGATTCCAATATATTATTCGTTCTAGATTCAGCTCTTGTGCCGACTAAAATAATTTTCCCCAGTTGTATAATAGTTTTTTGCATATATATTCCTAAAATTTTTTATATATTTTATATATTAGTAACGGCTTTTAAAATAATTTAGATATAGTAAATCAAGATGAGATAGCG
>JAYUJO010000296.1:0-3391 GCA_043765215.1 Rickettsiales bacterium
GATCAAGTAGATTTCTTCTTTGATTAGGAGCAATATCCTGATGGTCTAACATTAAAGCTAAAGATTTGGTTTTGTTTCTAGCTAGCTTAATCAAATCAGCAAAAACAGACGCAGGAAGAGTAACTTCTGCAACATTAATATTATTCATACCAAAATGATTTATTGATCTTTTTATCGATAAATAGTCAAGAGACTCAAGCTTTGCTTGTATATTAAATATCCTGCTACGAGATAGTCCTAATAAATGACCAATCTTAGAGGCAGAGAATTTAACTTGAGAAGAAGTATAGGCTCCAGTACTTTTTTTGTTAGTTGAAAGCTTCCAAGATTTAAAGCTTTGATTATAAAAATCATTGACCAAGTAATAGAGTTTTTCATTTGGTGATAATGAATTAGAACCAATAATATGATCAATTAAGCAGCTACTAATTGCAGTAAAACTTGGCAATTTAGTAAGCGGTGCTAAATATGTGGTATCATAGATACAATTTTGTTTGGTATTTGCAATTAAAGCATTATTCATAGTAGTTTTTATCCTCTTTTTGAGGCTAAAACCCTAAAAACACTTGCTTTTATTAAAAAAAAGTAGTATCATCTAAAATAAGAAATAAGGGTTAGGAATCTTATATTCTAAGTTAAAAATGGTGTTGTGGTAGCAAGTATTTTTTGTTGTCTCAGCACTTTTTTT
Organism: Rickettsiales bacterium; assembly: GCA_043765215.1. Classification (GTDB taxonomy): domain Bacteria; phylum Pseudomonadota; class Alphaproteobacteria; order Rickettsiales; family Rickettsiaceae; genus Megaera_A. The sequence continues at coordinate 689 of JAYUJO010000296.1, forward strand.
ATAAATAAATAATTTATTTATAAATTCAACATATTATATTATAAACTCGTTGTCAAACACTATATATTAATTTTTTCAACAGGATCCTCTAAAAGTTCAATTGTGTTGAATTGAGGATGTGTTATGCCAAGATTTTTAAAATATAGTATTATTGGTTTAATATCATAATTATTAGGTTTGACTGCGTCAAAAAAACTGCCATCATGTTCCCATGCAGTTAAAGTAGATTCAGGTATGTTTAATATATGACCTAATTTTTTTCTGCTAAGTCTCAATGCAACTCTAGATATTTTAAAATGAAATCGATTAAACTCATTATTTGATTGGTTATTCGAGTTAACTATCATGCGAATAGAATTATAATGAGGAAAAATTATACCATGGTTATCATAAAAATTTTTGATCAGTATAGAAGTTCTAGTAGTTGAATTAATATAGACTAAATTAGGAGTAATGCTTTCTAAGCGTGTTAAAGTAGATTTATTAATTCCAATTTTAGTAGAAATATCTTCTAGATGTAATGATAAGCAAGCACGGGCTGCTCTTAACTGAAACCCTGTTAACATAATTAATGATTATTTTATTTCAAGATCAAATTATATAATTTTAATTATATAATAGCAAGGTATTGTGATATTAAGGTATTATAATGTCATGATAATAGGGTATCAAGGTATTGTGATGTTAAGACGCTATAATATTATAACAACAAGGTATCAAGGTATCGTGATGTTAAGACACTATAGTATTATAACAACAAGGTATCAAGGTGTCGTGATGTTAAGACACTATAATATTATAATAATAAGGTATCAAGATATTGTGATGTCAAGGTATTATAATACCTTGACATCACTTATTAATTAATTTACAATGTAATGGAATTGTAATAGTTAAATATTACAATTCCATATATCGATCTCTAAAAAGGGTGAGGACGAGTATTTGATTATAAAATTTAAATTGTAAAAATTATGATAATATTAGTAGGCGGTGAGAAAGGAGGGACAGGAAAATCAACTATTTCCACAAATATTTCTGTCATGAGAGCGATGGAAGGGCGCGACATTTTGCTTTATGATATAGACCCCCAAAGAACAGCGACTTTCTGGGCTTCAAGAAGAGATGAAAATTCTATAAAACCCAGAATAGCTAGTAGTCAAAAAGTTTTAGATAATAGGGTATTAAATCCTGGTATAGTTATAAGGAATGAAATAAAATCGTTAAAAAATAAATACGAAGATATTATTATCGATGCTGGTGGAGCTGCAAGTGAAGTTTTAAGAGCTGCTATGACAATAGCAGATATACTTATAATACCATTGATCCCTTCATCTTTTGATGTATGGACATTAGGTACTATAAATAATATAATATCAGAAGTGAAAACTACTAATCAAAACTTAAAGATATTTCTCGTTTATAATAAAATAGCTTCTAATCCTCATACTGCAAAAACTGAAATTGAGGAAAGTGATGAAATACTCAGTGATTATACTAGTATCACACGTAGTAAAATATCATTAGTTAATAGGGTATCTGTTAGAAGAGCACAAAGCCAAGGATTATCGGTAGTAGAATTTAAACCATGCGATGATAAAGCTATTGAAGAAATCCAAAAATTATATCAGGAGGTTTTTAGTGAATAATAAGCGTAATAGAATTCCAACTATTTCTAATGATAGAATTGATACAACTGTATCAATTATAGAAAAGTCAATGACTGCAGAAGATATAAGAATTAATAATATATTAAAAGGAAAAAATTCAATTCAATCCTTAACTATAAGAATTCCTAAAAATATATATAAAGTATTTAGAGAAATTGCTTTTAAAAAAGATATAAAAATGAATCAAATTATAATTAGCTTTATTGAGAATTATATTGAAGATGAAAAGTGAAATTTATTCAAATATTCTTAGTTTGTACGTTGACTAATTGTACGGTAAAAACAAACTTAGTCACTTCTAATGACCAAACTATTGTTGAAGAAGAAGTACGTATTGATACACCTATTAATTTGGTATCATCAAATATAGAAAACAAAATTATTAGTGATAGTAGTAAATATTGTTACTCTTCATGTCCTGATTTAGATCCTCAAATTAATCAACTAATATATCATAATGATTTTGTTTTAAGCTATAATATAGATACAAAATATGCTGATTGGGTGGCATATAAAATAGATAAAAATAAAATTTCTGGACCAACTAGAAAAAGAATTTGGAAATCAGATCCTCAGATTTCTAAAGATTTGGCTATAATACCATCAGATTATAAGAAAGCTTTTATAACATGTAATTATGATAGAGGCCACCAAGCACCTTTGGCTGATTTTAGTAATAGTAATTATTGGGAAGAAGTAAATTATTTATCAAATATAACTCCTCAAAAAGCTGATTTAAATAGAGGTCCTTGGAGTAAATTAGAAACTAAAATTAGATTAGTTAATAATAACTTTAAGGGTAATATTTATATACTTACTGGCACTTATTATGATGGAGGTTATGTCTGTAGATTACCGTATGCAAGAATAAATAATACTGTTCCCAATGGTTATTGGAAAATCATTACATTAGTGAACCATAATAATGTATATAGAGCATTTTTTAAATTTGAACAAGAAACATCAAAAAATGATGATTTCTGCAAATATAAAATTAGCCCACAACAGTTAAAAAAATTACTTCCATATTCAT
>JAYUJO010000297.1:0-3381 GCA_043765215.1 Rickettsiales bacterium
CATCGTTAGGAAGTTTAAATTATGTTACTGATAATCATAATCCTATTACTTCAGATATATCTAAAAGAATTTTATGTATGCCTTTATACAATGGTTTAACTACGAAGCAAGTGCAAAATATTTCAAAGTTAATATTAAATTCATTATAGTAATTTGAAAACTATTTGGACTTAAAGAAATTTTTGAATACTATATTCATATTACAAAAAATATTAGAAATACCGTCATGTTGGAAATAAAAAAGTTTGAAAATTTCAAAACACCATGTTTGAAATTAAATATTATACTTATAGCTTATAATCATGAAAAATATATAAGAGAAGCTATTGATAGCATATTAATGCAAAATTTGGATTTTGAATATAAAATTATTGTAGCAGATGATTGCTCTTCAGACAATACTTTAGAAATTATAAAAGAATATGCAAACAAACATCATGAAAAATTTAAGTTATTAGAAAATTCTATAAACTTAGGAGTTACTAAAAACTATCAGAGGGCATTTCAAGCATGTACTGCAGAATATATAGCTATATTAGAAGGAGATGATTATTGGATTTCGCCACAAAAAATAAAAAAACAAATCAATTTTCTTGATAATAATAAAAATTTTAGTTTCTGCTTTCATAGATTTATAGGTCATGATGAAGGTACAAATCATGTTTTTGCTTCCAATAATCCGTTTAAAGATAGCATTATTATTGATACTAAAACTTTAATAGAAAATAATTTTATAGGTAATTTTTCAACATGCGTTTATAGATACGAAATAATTAAACAGCTTCCATTGAAGTTATTCGAAATGAAAGCTTATGACTGGATAGTAAATATTTTATGCTCACAATATGGAGATATAGGTTTTTTAAACGAATTTTTGTCAGTGTATAGACAACATGATGAAGGAGTATGGAGCTCTAAAAGTAAATTGCAAAAAAAAATAATGACATTAAAATATATTGATGAATATGATAAATTTTTAAATTTTAAATATAATCAACAATTTGAATTAGCAAAGTTAACTCTAGCAACATATTTGCCTAAGGAAAAATGTGAAGATTTATCACAAGATAAAGAATTTAGATTATTATCTATATTAAAACGATTTAAAAGAATAATTTCTTTATTAACTCCTCCAATTATAATAATTTTTTTAAAAACAATTCTAAGAAAAAAAGATTAAGCAATGATAACAGTCAAACCTAAGGTTAGTATTGTAATGGCTTCATACAATCATGAATTATATGTAAAGGAAGCTATTTTGAGTGTCCTAAATCAAACATTACAAGACTTTGAAATTATTATTACAGATGATGGCTCATCTGATGATACAGTAAAAATGATTAAAGAGATAAATGATAAAAAGATAATTCTTACTATTTTTTTGGAGAATCAAGGAGCTTGCTCAGCTTTAAATAATTCAATTAAGCAAGCGCGCGGTAAATATATAGCAGTCATGAACTCTGATGATGTATGGGTTCATAATAAATTAGAAAAACAAGTGAATTTTCTTGAAAATAATAATGAAATAGATGCTGTATTTAGTTTTGCAAAATTTTTCAATGAAAATCTTAATGAATTTGTAGATAATGAAAAACCATATTTCAGTGATATTTTTAAACAACATAATAGAACATCTGAAAAATGGCTAGAGAATTTCTTCTTTGCAGGAAATTGTCTTTGTCATCCCAGTATATTAATTAAGGCAGAATGTTACGATATTACAGGCTTGTACGATAATCGATTTAGACAATTACCAGATTTTGATATGTGGGTAAAGTTTATTAAGAAATTTAATTTACATATAATAGAAGAGGAATTAGTAAAATTTAGAATTATTGGAGGTTACAGGAATGCGAGTAGTCCAAGTTTACCGAACCAAATTCGTGGTAGAAATGAATTACATATAATCTATAAGAATTTCTTTAATAATATCTCAATAAACTTATTTAAAAAAATATTTAAGAAGCATTTAATTAATCTTAATTTTAAGGATGAAGAATTTGCAATTGAACAGGCTTTTCTATATTTAAAAATTGAAATTCATAGCATTATTGGCATTGAAATGTTGTATGAATTATTAGGAAATATCGTTACTAAAAATATCTTAAAAGAAAAGTATAATTTTGATGAAAAAGATTTTATGGAGCTTTTAGCGAAGCGAAGTTCATTCACTACTCAAAGTAGTTTAATATCTGGTCAAGCTATTATGGATTTGTTGATAAACAAAATATCCTCCACAGGAAAATTAGACCTCATAAAAATTCTTATAAAGAAATTAGTAAATTATATTACAAAAAAAATCTACAAATCTTAAAAATTTATATGAAGAAAATATGTCTGTTAAAACATTTGAATATACAAAAATAATAGGTAAAGAAAATATTGAATTTGGCCATAACATCATTATAGATGATTTTGTTTTTATATATGCTAAAAATAGAATTAAAATCGGTAATTATGTTCATATCGCTAATTTTGCTTCTATAGTAGGTGGAGAATATGTTGAATTAGGTGATTTTTCTGCTGTTTCTCATGGAGCAAGATTGCTTACTAGAACTGATGATTTTAAGTGCTGGGGTTTTGGTAATAGCAATATTGATGAAGAATTTAGAAATATTAAATCTGGAAAAATAATTATAGGAAAATTTAGTATTGTCGGAGCTAATTCTGTTATATTACCAGATGTTATTATAGGGGAAGGATCTACTATTGGAGCATGCTCAGTTGTTACAAAAAACTTAGAGCCTTGGGGTGTGTATATTGGTAATAAAAGGGTTGGCGAGAGAGATAAGAAATCAGTATTAGAAACTTATAATCAATTTTTAAAAAACTTATAACCAAATTTATATTTAATTCACCATATTCATCACACAAATCTAGCTTTGTGCTTGAGCAGCCAAATTTTACTATTAATACCATCACCAAGCTTACCGCTGGAGTTAATAACGCGGTGGCAAGGCGCAATCGTGGCTAGTTAGTTTCTACCATTTGCCCTCGCGATTGCTCTGACGTCACTTGCTTTGTTCTATGATTCTGCTTACTACAAATAACTTTTCGTTTGACCATAGGAAATTTTTACTAAACTTTGCCAAACTGCATTTTGAAAATGAGTGCTAAGTAAATAATAGGGAATATTAAATTTTTTAAAGTACCAGCAAAATAATCGTTCAATTCTTGAGTGATTAAATATATTGGCTGCGAATGACCCAATATAATATGAACTGTAAGCGTCTGATAAAGGTGGTCTTATAATAATAGAAAGAATTTGATAAATTAAAATATCAGATAAATATTATAATAACCTGAGTTCGACATAAGGTTAATGATATTATTATGTAAAAAGCGTTGATTTATTGAAGGTTTACGTGGTTTTAAGGTGTA
>JAYUJO010000298.1:0-1001 GCA_043765215.1 Rickettsiales bacterium
TAAGACCATTTTGCAAATTACCATCCCATAATTTATCCATATTTGTGCCAATATATTTATGAAATAAATAGCCAAAAGCCATCATGATCATATTGGCAACAGCTGCTGCCATGCCACTTAAATTTAAAGGAACGAATGTTGATATTTTAGAAATAATAATAACTTGATAGGCACAAAATATACCACATATTAAACATAAATAATATACAGAATGTGGGCTAGCATAACTACCTAAAAGATAGATAAAGCAAAATAGCATTACAATGCCTGAAATTATGGTGAGCTCAATATGAGCATTAAATTTATCTGCTAAATATGGTAATATTATGCAACCAGAGCACATGCCAAGATATATTGACAGTGAATAATAATCAGCTAAAACTTTCTCAATACCATAAATATTTTTAAAAAAAGCGCTGCCCCAAGCATCGGCAAATCCTTCAAGTGGACCAATCATTAAACCAGCGCATAAACTGGCATATATAATGACTGGATTACAAATAATTGCTTTAATTTCATGCCAAATATTATTATCATTACTTTCTTCAATAAATGATTTTGGCATTAATATATATGTAATTAAAGATAATATTATGCCTGCATAAAATAATATATGTATAGATTTTTTTATACCTATATTTTGAATTAACTCCGTTAAAAAAGATCCCACATATACGGCAGTGAGTAAACCAAAAAATACAGTAAGTCCAAGCATTCTTGAGAAATTTGCTGGATATAAAATACGAAAAGTTTGTAATGCGCCAACAATAGCTGCAGAAGATCCTATGCCAGTTAGTATGCGACCAATTAAAACGCTTTCCCATAAATTTGAATATGCGAGCGGGGCCAATCCAAGAGCAGTCAAAGCAATTGCTATAGGCAATACTTTCTTACCGCCAAATTTAGCAAGAAGTAAACCAATCGGTATATGAACAATTATATAACTAATATAATAAATGCCCGAATAAGAACCAAACTCTGAAGCACCAATGTTATATTTA